>NZ_JBEOSP010000001.1:364930-617665 GCF_040303105.1 Kitasatospora sp. NPDC096128
TGACAACTACACCCCCCCCCCCCCCGCCCCCCCCCCCCCCCCCCCCCCCCCCCCCGGCCCCCCCCCCCCCCCGGGGGGGGGCCCCCCCCCCCCCGGGGGGCCCCCCGCGCCCGGCGCGCCGCCGCTCCACCGACCCTCACCCCCATCGCCCGAGGACCGCCCGACATGCGAACCCGTACCCGCCCGCTGCTCGCCCCGCTCGCCCTCGCCGCCGTCGCCGTCCTGCCCGCCGCCGCACCCGCCGCCGCCCACGGCGACACCGTCCACCTGGACGTGGCCGGCCAGCGGAACGGCCGGGTCGACACGGTCGCCACCTGGGAGAACGACCACGACCCGGTCACCGAGGAGTTCGCCGGCACGCTCGCCGCGACCGCCGCCGACGGCCGGACCGTCGGCCCCTGGCGGCTGGTCGCCGTGCCGGGCCGGCCCGGCACCTACACCACCCGGGAGCTGCTGCCCGCCGGGCACTGGAAGGTCGCCGTCGACTGCGCCTTCCCCTCGCTGGGCCATGGCGAGCGCGAACTCGACGTGGAGGCGGCGGCGATCAGCGACCCGGCGCCGGTGGACGCGGCCGCCCAGGCCGCCGCCCCGCCCACCGCCGCCCCGCCCACCGCCGGCCCGGCCTCCGCCGTGCCCACCTCCGTCCCGACCGCCGAAACGCCCACCGCCGGCCCGACCGTGGCGGCCTCCGCCGCCGGGCCCGCGCAGGGGACCACCGACGACGCGACCACCTGGGCCGCCATCGGTACCGCCGGCGCGGCCGTGCTGCTGGTCGGAGCCGGCTTCTGGCTGCGGGGCCGGACCCGCCGCTGACGGAGCGGCGGTCGGCGGCTCGGAGGGTCGGAGGGTCGGTCGGCGGGTCGGCGGGTCGGCGACCAGTGATCCACGACGCGTGGCAAACCGGGAACCGGCCGCACACGATTCACGTCACACCGGTCACCGGGCGTCACGGGACGTCCGGCCGATCGCGAGGGAGCATCCACGCATGAGGAAGGTCCTGATCACCGGCGGCGCCGGCTTCATCGGCAGCACGGTGGCCTCGGTCCTGCTCGACCGGGGCATCACCCCGGTCGTCCTGGACGACCTGTCCAAGGGCCGCGCCGAGTTCGTGGAGAACCGCGTCTTCTACGAGGGCGACATCGCTGACGCCGCCCTGCTGGAGCGGATCTTCACCGAGCACCCGGACATCGACGCCACCGTGCACTGCGCGGCCAGGATCGTCGTCCCGGAGTCGGTCGCCAAGCCGCTGTTCTACTACCGGGAGAACGTAGCCAAGACCGTCGAGCTGCTCGACGCCCTGCAGCGCCACGGCTGCACCCGGGTGGTGTTCAGCAGTTCCGCCTCGATCTACGCGCCCACCCCGGACGGCCGGGTCGACGAGGACTCCGCGGTCGAGGCGAGCAGCCCGTACGCGCGCACCAAGCTGATGATGGAGCAGGTGCTCCAGGACTGGACCCGGGGCGAGGGGGCCGAGCGCCAACGGGTCATCGCGCTGCGGTACTTCAACCCGGTCGGCGCCGACTCGCGGCTGCGCACCGGTCTGCAGAACCTCAACCCCAGCCACGCGCTCGGCAAGCTGATCGAGGCCCACACCGAGGGCACCCCGTTCACCGTCACCGGCGTCGACTGGCCGACCCGGGACGGCTCCGGCATCCGCGACTACGTCCACGTGCAGGACCTCGCGGAGGCCCACGTCGCGGCGCTGCTGCGGTTTGACGAGGTGATCGCCCCCGACGCCGCCGACCGCTACCGGGCGATCAACGTCGGCACGGGCGAGGGCACCACCGTCCGCGAGCTGGTCGCGGCCTTCGAGCAGGCCGTCGGCGGCAAGCTGGACGTCCGCGAGGCCGGTCCGCGCCCGGGCGATGTGATCGGCTGCTACGCCTCCGTGGACAACGCCCGCGAGCTGCTCGGCTGGACGCCGAAGCGCACCCTCGCCGAGGGCGTCTCCGACGCGCTCGCCTGGCGCGCCAAGTGGGCCGCCCGGCTCGGCGTCAGCTGACCCGGCCCGACGGCTACTTCACGGCCTCGCCGGACTTCGCCCAGTTGTCGTGCAGGCGGTCCAGGTAGGACTGCGCCTGCGGGCCGATCTTGACGCCCCGCGCGAAGGCGAGCATGTTGCCCGCCCCGGCGTTGTAGCCGAGGGCGAGCAGCTCGTCCTTGTTCAGCGGGGCGCTCACCTTGGCGGGGAGTTGTCCGGCGAGGTCGTGGAGGTGCCAGGCGGCCGCCTGGACGGCCAGGTCGCGGTCGTCCGGCAGCTCCTCCCAGCGGCGGCCGGCGAACGGGCGGCCGGGCTTGGTGTCGTCGAAGGCGGCCCGGTGCATGTTGGCGATGCCGAAGGAGGCGTCCGGCTTGCCGCGCTGCCAGGCCCGTTCGAAGTCGGGGTCGTGCGGCTTGTACGCCTCGTTGTAGAGGATCGCCATCAGCAGCTGGGGGTTGACCCCGGCCTCGGCGGCGTACCGGCGCACCGGCGACGCGTAGTCGGCGGGCTCGTAGCGGCCGGCGGGCTTCGACGGGGCCCCGCCGGGAGCCGAGGGGGAGGCGACCGAGGAGGCGGCCGAGGACGGTGAGCCGGCGGGCGCCGCCGAGGTGGCCCCGGTCTCGTGGCCGCCGCTGCGGACGATCCCCCACCCGGCCGCCGCCAGGACGGCGATCACGATCCAGCGCCCCCAGCGCGGCCCCTTCTGCTCCTCGCCCACCGCTGCCGACCCCTCCCCGTTCGCCCGTCAACCAGTTCGACCGTCGTACGGTCGGCCGTGCCCCGCGGGGGGCCCGGCCGGCCCTATTCGGCGGGCTTCCCGGCTTCGTCGAGGTTGCGCAGGAAGTCCTTCGCCTTCTCGACACCGGTGTCGATCTGCCCGCTGTACTTGCCGTCCGTGCGGTCGTCGATCACGTCGCCGACCTTCTCCAGGCCCTGCCCGAGCACGTCGCTGTGCTCGCGGGCGAGGTCGGTGGCCTTGTCCGCGATGTTCTTAAGACTTTCAAACATGGTGACGCTCTACTCCTCTTATGCGTTCCTGTTGGTGTGCCGACGTGGCGGGGATCATGGTCATCCTAACGAGGGCCTGCCTTGCGGTCCGCCGCTGCCGAACGGCGGCGGGTGACTTTGCTGAAATGGGTTTGTATGCTCCACATCAGCCTCTACAGGCCTGTAGACGGTGGGTGTTGCCGCAGGACGAATGGCGTCCCGGTACGAGGGGTGGCGTGGTCGCGTCGCCGCAGCCGAAACGATCGAGGGAAGTGCGCATGGCCGGCCAGCGGGCGAGAACGCCGTACCAGGACGCGGGGCCTCGCACCGAGGACGCCGCCGTGCCCGCCCAGCGCTCGCGCGCGGCCGGCGGCGAGTCCGACGCGCCGCGGGAGGCCCGCGCCCAGCGTGCCGGTGCCTCGCGCCGCCGCCAGCAGGCCCGTCGGCGCGGCGGACTGGTCGCGGCGCTCGCCGCGGTCGGGCTGCCGCTGCTCGGCGGGATCGCCGACGAACTGGGCGGCCCCGGCGTCGGCATCTTCTTCGCGGTCGGCGCGGTGCTCGGCACCGGCATCGCGGCGGTGCTGTGCAGCCGGTCCGGGCGCTGGTGGGTGGTGACCGCCGCCCCCGTGGTGGTGCTGCTCACGGCCTCGGGCGTCGAGTACGCGGCCAACCCCGACAAGTACCAGGGCAAGGGCCTGGGCACCGGCGCGGTGCGCTGGGTGGTCGGGGCGTTCCCGGTGATGGCGGAGGCGCTGGCCGTCGCGCTGCTGGTGATCGTGGTGCGGGCGGTGCTGGACCGCCGCAGGCCCCCCAGGGCCGGAGCCCCGAGCGGAAGGGGCCGCCGTGGCTGAGCGCACCCAGCGCCCGCGCGGCCGGGCCCCGCGCCGCGCGCCCGCCCCGCGTCGGGGCCCGGCCCCGCTGACCGTGGCCGGCCGCACCCTGGCCTGCGCCGTCTCGGTCGCCGTGCTCGGCGCCAGCGGCTTCACCTGGTACGAGTACCGCAGCCTGGACGACGGCATGATCAAGTCCGGCGCGCTGAACGAGGCGAAGAAGAATGCCCCGCCGCACCTGGACAAGTCCGTCAACCTGCTGCTGATCGGCCTGGACAGCCGCAAGGACATGGACGGCAACGACCTGCCCAAGCAGTTCGTCGAGGACGAACTCCACGCCGGCTCCAGCGAGATCGGCGGCTACAACACCAACGCCCTGATCGTGCTGCACATCCCGGCCAACGGCGGGAAGGTCACCGCGCTGTCGGTCCCGCGCGACGACTACGTGCAGACCGTCGGTGCCGACGGCAAGATGCACAAGATCAAGGAGGCCTACGGCATCGCCAAGGAGGCCGCCGAGTCGAAGCTCGCCGGCAAGGGCCTGTCCAAGGCGGAGCTGGAGCGACAGAGCCGGGAGGCGGGCCGCTCGGCCACCATCCAGACCGTGCAGAGCTTCCTGGACGTCCCGATCGACCACTTCGCCGAGGTCAACCTGATCGGCTTCTACGACATCGCCAAGGCGGTCGAACCGATCCAGGTCTGCCTCAACCACCCGGTCGACGATCCGATCATCGCCCGGACCGCCGCGCACGAGGGCGGCGGCACCGGCCTCAAACTGCCCGCCGGGATCAGCTCGCTCGACGCGGCCCAGGCGCTGTCCTTCGTCCGCCAGCGCCACCACCTCACCAACGGCGACCTCGACCGCACCCACCGGCAGCAGGCGTTCATCTCCTCGGTCGAGTACAAGCTCAAGCAGCAGGGCATCCTCAACGACTTCGGACAGATGCAGAAGCTGTTCGGGGTGGTGAAGAAGGACGTCGTGATCGACAACGAGTGGAACATCCTCGACTTCGCCCAGCAGGCGCCCAACCTCACCGGCGGCAACGTCGAGTTCAACACCCTGCCCATCGCCGGGTTCAAGACCATCGGCGGGCAGGAGGTCAACACCGTCAACCCGGACCTGATCAAGAAGATCGTCCGCCAGCTGTTCAACCGCGAGCAGGCGCCCGCCGCCCCGGCCGCCGCACCCGGCGACGCCCCGGGCGAGTCGGCCCCGCCCGCGCCCGCGCCCTCGCCCAGCGCCGCGCCCAAGTCGGTGGTCGACGTCAACGCGGCCGCCGGCGCGGGCGCCGCCGCCACCGAGTCCAAGGCCCTGGTCGACCTCGGCTACCAGGCCGGCCGGATCGCCGACGCCCCCGCGCGGACCCGCACCACCACCGTGGCCTACGGCACCGGTGCCAAGGCCGACGCCCAGGCGGTCGCCGCCCGCTACGGCGTCACCGCCGTACCGTCCCCGGCCGTCCCGGCGGGCCACGTCCTGGTCACCCTCGCCGCCGCCACCCGGACCGCGACCCCCGGCCCGTCCGCGCCCTCCTCGGGCGCCCCGGCCCCGGCGGACGGCTCCGCCGACCCGGCCGCCGGGCTGCCGATGCAGGGGCCGGCGGTCAAGGCCGGCGGGATCCCCTGCGTCGACTGACCCGCGGTACGAGCGTCCGGCGGGGCCGCCCGCCGGACGCGCCCGGGTGTCGGGCCGGGTCGTGCCTCGGGCCGGGTCGTGGCTTGGGCCGGGTCTCCGCGCATCATGGCCCGGGTGCGGGCGTCACGGCGGTCATGGGCGCGGAGCCTTCTCGCCGTGGACGGCGGTGTACTCGACGGCCGGCCAGGGGGCGAGGCCGTCGATCAGGACGGTCAGGGTGGCGCGGTCGCTCGTCGGGGTGCGGGCGACGGCCGCGGCCACGATGTACCCGTCCTCGTCCAGCCCCTGAATGTCCATGGGGCGAACCCTGTCGTACCGTCACGTGGTTGACCAGCGGATTTCCGGGGCCCGGGCGAATTGTCAGTGGAGCGTGCCAGCATCCATTGCATACGAACACGAGGGGAATTCTCATGGGCACCTGGGACATCGGCCATTTCGACAACGACACCGCGGCGGATTTCGCCGGTCGCCTCGACGCCGCAGCGCCGGGCGAGCGCGCGGGCCTCGTCCGGGCGGCGCTGGAGCGCGCCGCCCGGAGCCCGGAGTACCTGGACGACGACGAGGGCGCGCAGGCCGTCGCGGCGGCGGCGCTGGTGGCCGCCCAGTGCCCGGGTGGAGCGGCGGTGACGACGGCCTACGGTCCCAAGGAGCCGATCGGCCCGCTGCCCGTCGAGCTGCGCCCGCTCGCGGTCGGGGCGCTCGACCGGGTGGTGGCGGAGGAGTCGGAGCTGCTCGCGCTGTGGGGCGAGGCGGGGGCCATCGGGCCGTGGCGGGAGCTGATACGTGCCCTGCGGGGGATCCTGGCGCCGGCGGAGCCGACGGCGGACGTTCCGCCGCCCGGCGTGTGACGTCGGCTCAACCGCGCTGCGCCGTCAGCCAGTAGGCGAGCGCGGCGAGGCTGGTGGCGGCCCCGAGCAGGCAGACGGCGCTCCAGCCGCCGCGGTCGTACACCAGGGTGGAGGCGATCGCGCCCGCTCCGCAGCCGACGGAGTAGAGCAGCATGTAGCCCGCGGTCAGCCGGCTCCGGGCCTCGGGGCGGACTTGGTAGAGGAGGTGCTGGTTGACCACGTGCACGGACTGGAGGCCGTAGTCGATCACGACCACGGCGAGCACCAGCCACCACACCGAGTGCGGCAGCAGCGCGGCCGGGAGCCAGGCGGCGAGCATGGCCGCCAGGCCGAGGCCGGCGGTGCGTTCGGCCCGGCCGCGGTCGGCCTGACGGCCCGCGTGCCCGGCGCCGAGGGCCCCGGCGGCTCCGGCCAGCCCGAACAGGCCGATCTGGGTGTGGCTGAGCTCGAAGGGCGGGGCGGCGAGCGGCAGGACCATCGGGGTGAGCAGGACGGTGACGGAGGTGAAGGTGAGCAGGGCGAGCACGGCGCGCACGCGCAGCACGCGCTCCTCGGCGAAGAGCGTGAACACCGAGCCGACCAGGCGCGGGTAGCCGATCCGCCCGGTCGGGCGGCGGTGCTCGGGCGGGAGGGCGGCGGCGACGGCGAAGGCCATCGCGCCGGTCGCGACGGCGGAGGCGAGGTAGACGGCGCGCCAGCCGGCCAGGTCGCCGATCGTCCCGGCGACGGTGCGGGCGAGCAGGATGCCGACCACGATCCCGCTGGTGACGGTGCCGACCACCCGGCCCTGGTCGCCCGGTGCGGCGAGCGAGGCGGAGTGGGCGACGACGACCTGGGCGACGACCGCCAGTACCCCGACCGCGGCCATCGCGGCCAGCAGCAGGGGAGCGGAGGGAGCGACGGCGACGGCGAGCAGGGCGAGCACGGAGAGCCCGAGTTGGGCGGTGGTCAGGGCGCGGCGGTCGAGGTGGTCGCCGAGCGGGACGATCAGCAGCAGGCCGAGCGCGTAGCCGGTCTGGGTGAGGGTGCCGACCAGGCCGATGGCGGCCGGGTCGATGCCGTAGTCCCGGGCGATCAGGTCGAGCAGCGGCTGGGAGTAGTAGACGTTGGCGACGGCCAGGCCGCAGGTGACGGAGAGCAGCCAGGCGACGGCCGGTGACAGGCGGCGCGGTGGCCTCGTCGGGCGTGCGCGTTCGCCGGCGGGCGGGCTGACGGGCGGGCCGGTGGGAGCAGGGGAGGTCATGGGCGGGAACCCCTCGAAGGGCAGCGGCGGTTTCAAAGTGCTACTGCCCCACCCTGGCATATCCTGGTTTTAATAAGCAACCATCAGCCCGGCGGTACGCTGGGCGCCGACCGGCTGAGAGGTGGGAGAAGTGCCGAAGCGCACCACGCACGAGGACTCGACCTGCCCGGTCGCCCGCCCGCTCGACGTGGTCGGCGACGGTTGGACGCTGCTGATCGTCCGGGACGCCTTCGACGGGCTGCGCCGCTTCGGGCAGTTCCAGAAGAACCTGGGGCTGGCCAAGAACATCCTGTCGGCGCGGCTCACCAAACTGGTCGCCAGCGGCGTGTTCGAACTCGCCCCGGCCGCCGACGGCAGTCCCTACCAGGAGTACCTGCTCACCGAGAAGGGCCGCGCCCTGTTCCCGGTGATCACCGCCCTGCGGCAGTGGGGCGACCAGTGGTTCTTCGCCGAGGGCGAGCCCCGGGCCCGGTTGGTCGACCGCGCCTCGGGCGCCCCGGTCGCCCCGGTGGAGGTGCGTTCGGCGGACGGGCGACTGCTCGGCCCGGACGACGCGAAGGTGCTGCTGCCCTGACAGCGCGCCGCCGCCACCGGCCGACGGACGGACGGTGGCGGCGGGGATCAGGTCCGGGCATGCGCCCGGGCCGGCGGCAGGGTCAGGGCGTGGTCGCGCTCGGGCAGGGCGGCAGGGTCGACGGCGCCGTGCTGGCGCAGGTCGCCACCGGAGTCCTGGGCGCGGTGCCGGTCGCGGTCGTGGTGCCGGTGCTCGTGGTGCCCGTGCCGGTGGCGCCCGCACCGCCCGTCGTGCCCCCGGTCGTGGTCGAGGTCGTCCCCGCGGCCGTTCCGGTGGGGCTCTTGGTGGTCCCGGTCCCGGAGGACGGCCCGGAGGTGCCCGTCGTCGAGGACGTGCCCGACGGGGTGCCCGAGGAGGCGGCCGAGGTGGCTCCCGAGGAGGTCGCGCCCGAGGAGGTCGCGCCCGAGGACGTCGCCCCGGAGGAGGTCGCGCCCGAGGACGTGGCTCCCGAGGACGTGGCTCCCGAGGACGTCGCCCCGGAGGAGGTCGCCCCGGAGGTCGTCGCCGAACTCGACCCGGACGACGGGCCGGAGGCCGTCGCCGTCGGCTTGGGCGGCATCCACGGCGCCGGCGGCGGGATGCCCGGAGGCATCGGGCCCTTCGGCGGTTCGACGTGCTTGTCGACCACCTCGATCCGCCCGGTCAGCCGGGAGAACCAGTCGCCCGTCTCGATGTTCACCAGGATGATCTCGGTCACCGGCTGCGGCGCCGGCGTCACCACGATCAGGGTGGTCGGCTCGAAGCCCGCCCACACCTTCCCGGTGTACTTGGCGTTGCTCACCAGCACCGCCGGCTTCAGCGGGTTGCCGCAGGCGCAGCGCACCCGGGGCACACCCTGGGCGTCCACCAGGACGGCGGTGCCCGCCTGCAGTACGGACTGGTACTCCACCACGGCGCCGCTCTTGTAGCCGTGGTTGGTGATCCGGGTGTCCACCCGCAGGTACGCCGAGGTCAGCGAGCGCAGGTAGGAGGGGATCGCCGACTGGTCGATGCCCGCCGCCGAGGCCCAGGCCCGTCCGGCGTCGCCGCTGGACACCATGCCGATCAGCCGCTCGGTGTCGCAGCTGGGCTTGCCCATCGTCCCGCCGTACAGCCCGGCCGAGGTGCCCTTCACGCTGTGCAGGGCGGCGGGCGAGCCGCTCTTGGAGGCGCCGCCCGGCTGGGCGGCGCCGCTGGTGGGGGCGGGGGCCGGGGCACTCACGGTCCGGGTTTCCACCGATGGGGTGAACGGGGCCGGCCCGGAGTCGGCCGGAGCCTGTAGGGCGACCTCGTTGGCGGTCGGGACGGCCTCCTTCGTGCCGCCGTGGTTGGTGACGACCAGCACGGTCGCCACCACGGCCGCGACCAGCACGCCCGCCGCCACCCCCAGGCCCTTGCCGGAGCGCCACCACGGCCTCCGCGGGCCGCGCCCGCTGCCCGCGGACGAGCCCGAGGTCGGCGGCACGGACGGCGGTCCGCCCGTGCCGCCGCCCGACGGGGGGCCGGCCAACGGGCCGGACGGAGGCCCGGAGGGCGGGCCCGGGGGCGGCTCGCTCGGCGGACCGGAGGGGGGCGGTTGGGAACTCATCGAGGCTCCGTTTCGCAGGCAGCCGGCGCGTACGGCCGGCACGGGAAGCTCCTGCCACTGGGTTCCATTTCTCCCCCGGTGCCCCGTTCGCCGCAACAGCAGGTACCCCCGCCGTCGCCGAGCGTGCCCCGCGGCGGTCGGTCACCCTGGGAACGGACCGGGCCGGAACGGACCAGGCCCGTTCGAGCAGAGGGAGGCGGCATGCAGCAGCCCACCACCGGGGCCGGCGGCCCGCCCGGGGCCGTCCGCGGCTGGCTGGACGCGCTCGCCGTGGTGCTGGCCGGGCTCGCCGCGATGGCGGCGGTGGCTGCGCTGGGCCTCTGGCTGGCCGGCGCCGCCGACCTCCCGGAGGGCGGCTTCCCGCCGGTGCTCGCCGCGACGCTGGCGCTGGCCGTCGGCGGATCGGTCCAACTCGACGGCGGTGCGGGCCAGTTCGCCGCCGTGGACGCCGGGATCAGCGCGATGCCGCTGAGCGTCTCGCTGGTCGGCGCGGTGGTGATCGCCGAGGTGTTCCTGCGTCAACTGCGCTTCCGTGCCGTCGCCGGAGGCGGTGAGCTGTTGGGCCGGATCGCCCGGACGGTGGTGCTCTGGCTGATCGCCCTGGTGGTGATCACCGTCACCGCCGAGCACACCTTCGTGATCCCGCTCGGCGGCGGCCTGGCGGAGACCATCGGCGGTGCGCTCGGGCTCACCCCGGAGGTCGGCTTCCACGCGGACGGCCCCACCACCATCGGCATCGGGCTGGCCTGGCTGCTGCTGGTGCTCGCCGCGGTCTTCGCGGTGTCCCGCCGGGCGCCGCTGCCGGGCGGCCTGCTGCGGTACCAACTCGCCGTCCGCCCGGCCGCGTTCGCGCTCTGGACGGTGCTGCTCGGATACGTGGCGATCGGCGCGGTGGCCGGGCTCGTCACCGCGATCGTGCACGGCAACGCCCGCTCCACCATGGCCGTGCTGCTGCTCGCCCTGCCCGACCTGGTCTGGCTCGCCTTCGGCCTCGGTCTCGGCGCGGTCTGGCACGGCCGACTGGTCGGCGCGCTCGGCCTGCCCGTCCCCGAACCGCTCAGCGCGGTGCTGCGCGCCCCCGGCGGCAAGGAGGCGACCATCGACCTCGGCACCCTGGCCGACCACGACGCGCGCAGCTGGTGGCTGCTCCCGGTGGCCGCCGTGCTGCTGACCGCCGCCGCCTTCCTCGCCGCCCGCCGCTCCCCGCGCCGCGTCCGGCTCTGGCAGCACGCCGTCCGCTTCGCGCTGGCCACCGCCGTCACCGTGCTGCTGGTGGGCCTGTGGACCCGGATGGACGCCGACTACGGGCTCTCCGTGCTGGGCGTCGGCCTCGGCCAGGGCGGGCTGGGGGACCTCCTCGGCTCGCTGCTCGGCGGCGACAACCCGCTGGCGGCGCTGGGCAGCGGCAGCCTGACGCTGCGCCCGGAGCTGTGGACGGCGGTGCCGCTGGCGGCCGGCTGGGGGCTGCTGACCGGGCTGGTCGGGGCGCTGCTGGCGGCGCGGGTGCGGCGCCGCGGGGAGGTCACCGAGGAGACCGCCGACGGCTGAGCCCGGCGCCCGGCCGTCCCAGGGACCGCGGTCGGCCGCCTCAGAGCCCGGCGCCCAGCCGTCCCAGGGACCGCGGCCGCCCCGGGCTCAGAGCAGTTCGGCGAGCAGGATGGCCGCCGCCGGGAGCGCCTGGCCGAGCGCGCCGCGCCACAGCTTCGGCTCCGAGACGAACAGGGTGAGCCCGCCGGCCACCATGAAGGCCCCGATGTAGAGGATCACCGGCCGTCCCGACCCGGCGTGCCCGGTGTGCAGCAGGACCAGCCCGGCGACCAGGCCGAGGGCCAGGAACAGGTTGTAGAAGCCGACGTTGAACCGCCACAGCCGGACCTCCGGGGCGTCCGCCGTGCTGCCGGTGAGCAGGTAGCGCACCCGTGGGTGCCCGTACAGGTAGCTCTCCAGCGGCCACACCACGAGGTGGATCGCGGCGGCGAGCATGGCGAAGACCTGGCTCACGGCGTTCATGGTCGACGGTTCTCCCTAACGGCTCCCGGACGGCGGGTGGACGACCGGGCCGGCCCAGGCGGGCGGGTCCGGCACCGGGCCGGGAGCGGGGGCCCGGGCGACCGCCGGGACGACCTGGGTGGGCGGGCCGTCGCCGGTCCACGGCGCGGGGCCGGTCGCCGCGCGCAGCTCGGCGACGAACTGCAGACAGCTGTCGTACCGCTCCCCGGGCGCCTTGGCGAGTGCCCGGGCCAGCACGGCGTCCACCGACTCGGGGAGGTCCGGGCGGTGCCTGCGCAGGTCGGGCGGCGGGTCGTTGAGGTGGGCCCAGAGCAGCGCGAGGTCGCTCTCCCGGCGGAACGGCGGGCTGCCGGCGAGCATCTCGAAGACCACGCAGCCGAGGGCGTACTGGTCGCAGCGCCCGTCCAGGGGCCGGCCGGAGATCTGCTCCGGTGCGGCGTAGTCGAGCGTGCCGACGATCTGGCCGACGCTGGTCAGCCCGCTGAGCGAGAGGGACTTCTTGGTGAGCCCGAAGTCCGCCAGGTAGAGGTGCTCGGGGTGCTCGTCGTCCGTACCGGCGGCGACCAGGACGTTGCCCGGCTTGACGTCCCGGTGCACCAGCTCGTGGTCGTGGGCGGCGTCCAGGGCGGAGGCGATCTGCAGGGCCAGCCGGGTGGCGCGCTCGATCGGCAGCGGGGCGTCCCGGCTGATCAGGGCGCGCAGGTCGCCGCCCTCGACGTAGCGCATCGCCAGGTAGAGGATGCCCTCGTGCTCGCCGGCCTCGAACACCGGGACGATGTGCGGGTGGTCGATCCCGGCGGCGGCCTCGGACTCGTGCATGAAGCGCTTCCGGAACACCTCGTTGCGGGCCAGCTCGGGGGCCAGCAGCTTGACCGCGACGGTCCGGCCGAGCCGCAGGTCCTTGGCCCGGTAGACCACGGCCATCCCGCCGCGCCCGATCTCGTGCTCCAGCCGGTAGCCGGCCACCTTCCGCCCCACCAGGCCGGCGGGCAGGCTGGCGGCCGGGGGCGGCTCGGCGGGGATCACGGCTCACCCGTCCGGGTGGGCGCGTACGGGCCCTGCGCCTGCGGGTCGGGCCCCGGCACGGCACCGGGCACGGCACCCGGCGCGACGGCGGGCGCGGTGCCGGGCGAGATCGCGGGCCCGGCGGACGGCCGCCGGTCGGTGGCCGCGTAGGTCTGCAGCTGCAGCCCGTCGCAGAAGCACCAGCGGTCGTGCACCGGGTCGAACACCCAGAGCGCCTCGCCGTCCGCCACCAGGCCGATCCGCAGGCCCCGGGTCCGCTCCCGGAAGGCCTCCAGGTCCAGGGTGCCCGCGGCGAGGTCCTCCAGCAGGGCGCGGTGCCGGGCGAGGGCCGCCTCGGCCTCGGCGAGGGCGGGGCGTGGGTCGGCGGTGCGGGCGGGCGGTCCGCCCGCGGCGGGCGGCGGGTGGGGGAGTGCGATCAGCAGGCGGCCGTCCACCCAGGCGGTCCAGCCGTTGGAGCAGAGCACCTGCGCCCAGTCGCCCTGCCGGGCGATCAGCCGGACCGGGAGCAGCGGGTCGAGCCGGGCGGACGGCCGTGCCGGGTCCGGCGCCGTCCAGGTCGCCAGGCCGTCCGGCGGGGCGACGTGGGTGGGGCGGAACGCGAACTCGTCCATGGGCGGGCACATTCCCTCCGCCGCGCCGGCCGGTGCCGGGGGCAGGGGCCGCGTGCGGCACTCGCACCGCAGTTCGCCTCCCACTCTACCGGCGGGCGCGGGGGCGGCTACTTGCGCATGACGGACGGCTCGTGCCGGCGCAGCAGGGCGAGCACCGCCAGCCCGTACGCCACCGAGAGGGCGGCCAGCGCGGCCATGCTGACCAGCCACCCGGTGCGCTCGGGGCGGAACATCGGGTCCGCGGTGATCGGGGTCGGCACGGTGAGCCGGTTCAGGTCCACGGTGCGGGCCATCGCGGACAGGCCCCACCGGGACGGGACCAGCCAGGCGAACTGCTCCAGTCCGGGCACGCCGTGCAGCCGGAGCATCAGGCCGCTGAACACGACCTGGACGATCGCGAGGAGCACCAGCAGCGGCATCGTGGTCTCCTCCTTGCCGACGAGGGCGGAGACCACCAGGCCGAGCACCATCGAGGTGAACGCGAGCAGCGCGACCTCGACGATCAGCTCAGGCAGCTGGGGCATCAGCACGCCGGTGGTCACCGGCGGCGGGGCGTTCGGCCGCGGCTGGGCGGTGAGGGATACCCCGGCCAGGCCGACCACGGTCAGAACCGCGGCCTGGGCCACCGTGACCGCGCCGAGCACCACCACCTTCGACACCAGGTACGCCGACCTGGACAGCCCGACCACCCGCTCCCGCCGGTAGATCGCGCGCTCCTTGACCAGCTCGCGCACCGCGTTGGCCGAGCCGGTGAGCACCCCGCCGAGGCAGAGCGTGAGCAGGCAGTTGATGGCGTTCTCGTCGGTGAGCCGGGTGCCGGCCATCGCCCGGCACATCAGGCCGATGACGAACGGCAGCACGATCATCACGGTGAGGAACAGCCGGTCGGCGGCGAGCACCGCGGCGTAGCGGCGCACCAGGGTGCCCAGTTGGGAGGCCCAGCGCTGCGGCTTCTCCCGGCCGACGGCCGGGGCGGCCGACTCCGGCCGGGGCAGCGCGGGCAGTGGGTGCGCCGCCTCGGCCGCCACGTACCGCTGGTACTGCGGCGAGGCGCGGAAGCGGTCCCGGCAGCGCCCCTCGGTGTCGTTCTCGAAGGCCTCGAAGGCCTCCGGCCACTCCTGCTCCCCGAAGTAGGCCAGCGCCTCGGTCGGCGGCCCGTAGTAGGCGGTCCGGCCGCCGGGCGCGAGCACCAGCAGGCGGTCGCACACATTGAGGCTCAGCACGCTGTGCGTCACCACGACCACCGTGCGGCCGTCGTCGGCCAGGCCGCGCAGCAGGTGCATCACCGAGCGCTCCATGCCCGGGTCCAGGCCGGAGGTCGGCTCGTCGAGGAAGAGCAGCGAGGGCTTGGTGAGCAGCTCCAGGGCGATGCTGACCCGCTTGCGCTGGCCGCCGGAGAGGCTGGCGATCACCTGCCGCTCGCGCGCCTCCAGGCCCAGTTCGCCGATCACCTCGGAGACCCTGGCCTCCCGTTCCTCCTCCTCGGTGTCCCCGGGGAAGCGCAGTTCGGCGGCGTAGGACAGGGCGCGGCGGACGGTCAACTGGGTGTGCAGGATGTCGTCCTGGGGGACGAGGCCGATCCGGCGGCGCAACTCGGCGTAGTCGCGGTAGAGGTCGCGTCCGTCGTACAGCACGGTGCCCTCGTCGGCGGGGCGCAGCCCGGTGAGCGCGTTGAGCAGGGTGGACTTGCCGGCCCCGCTGGGGCCGGCCACCGCGAGGAGCGCCTTCTCGGCGAGCGGGAAGCCGACGTCGTCCAGCAGCACCCGGTGGTCCGGGCCGACCCGGACGACCAGGTGCTGGACGTCCAGGGAGACTTCACCGGTGTCGGTGTACTCGACGAGCCGGCCGTCGGCCAGGCAGAGCGCGGAGTGGCCGATGCCGACGAGGTCGGCCGGGCCGACCGGGGCGCGGCGGACCGGGCGGCCGTTGAGGTAGGTGCCGTTGTGGCTGTCCAGGTCGACGATCTCGTGCCCGCCGCCGGGCAGTTCGCGCAGTTCGGCGTGGTGCCGGGAGACCACCAGGTCGTCCAGGACCAGGTCGTTGTCGGGCGCCCGGCCGATCCGCAGGGTCCGGCCGGGCAGCTCCAGGACGGCGCTCGGGCTGCGGAAGGTGCCGGAGCTGCGCGGGGCGAGCAGCACGGTGCGCTCGCCGGGGGCGGGGCCGGGCAGGCCGGCGAAGGTCGCGGACGGGCCGGTGGCCGGATCGCCGAAGCGCAGCCGGGTACCGGGGCCGACGTCCTCGTGGTCGATCCGGCGGCCCTGGTCGAAGGTGCCGTTGGTGCTGCCGACGTCCTCCAGCAGCCAATGGTCGGCGGCGGCGCGCAGCACCGCGTGGTGCCAGGAGACCCGGGGGTCGTCCAGCACGATCTCGCTGGTCGGGTCCCGGCCCAGGTGGTAGGCCCGGGTCGGGTCGATCAGCCGGGATTCGCGGTCGGTGACCAGGACGAGGGGCGGCGCGGTGGGCGCGCCGGGGCGCTGTCCCATGCTCGGCATTCTATCGTCGGCGTCCCCGAACGGCCTTTCCGGATCCTGACATTGGACTGGACCACTGCCTCGGCGCGGCACTATCGTTCGGCGTGCCCGCAGGCCACGCCCCGGACTGGAGACGCATGAGCACCTGGCCGAGACCGCGCGACTCCCGCACCGTCCGAGCCGGCCGCGCCGACGGCCGGGTGCTGCGCCTGGGCCTGATGGACACCATGCTCGCCGACCTCGCCGTCTCCGTCGTGCTCTGCTTCGACCGGCCGCTGGACGAGGACCGGCTCGCCGCCGGGCTCGCCCTCGCCCTGGAGCGGGTACCGGTGTTCGCCGGACGGCTGCGCACCGACGGCGGCGCGCTCCGGGCGGTCTGCGACGACTCCGGCGTGCCGCTGGAGCTCTACACCGTGGACGGCACCCTCACCGAGGCGATGGGCCGGGTGGTCGCGGCCGGCTCCGAACTGGTCGACCCGGTGGACGCCCGGGCGGCGCGCACCGGCGACGCCCCGCTGCTCACCGTACGGGTCACCCGGACCGCCGACGGCGGGACGGTGCTCGGCTGCTCCTGGCACCACGCGATCGGGGACCTGCACAGCTTCATGCTGCTGCTGCGGATCTGGTCCGCGGCGGTCGAGGGCGAACCGCTGCCGGAGGCCGAACTCGTCGACGACCAGGACGCGTTGCTGGACGCGTTGCTGCCGGCCGAGGACTGCGGGCGGCCCGGCTTCCGGCTGCCGGACCCGGCGGAGGCGGAGCTGCTGGCCCGCGAGGTCGCGGCCGGGCCGCGCGCCAACCGGACCGTCCAGATCGCCTTCACCGAGACCGAAGTCGGCCGGATGCGCGAGGAGTTCGGGGCCGCCGCCGGGCTGCGGCTCTCCGCCGGGGACGTGCTCTGCGCCCATGTCCTCGCCACCCTGCGGGAGCTGGACGGCGACCGGGAAGAGCGGATGCTCACCGTCCCGGTCAACGCCCGCCGCTGGCTGGGCCTTTCGCCCGCCCTGGTGGGCAACCTGCTGAGCGAGGTGCACGTGCCGCACCGGCCGAAGGACGGGCCGGCGGTACTGGCGGGCGCGCTGCGGACGGCTGTCGAGGAGTTCCCGACCGCCCACCTCAACCTGCGCTCCAACCTGGACTTCCTGGCGGGGCTGGGCCGTTCGCGGTTGGGGGAGTGCGTGCCGCTGGGCTTCGACCCGCAGCGGCGCCGGTTCAGCTTCTCCAATTGGAGCCGCTTCGGCGCCTACCGGGTGAGCTTCCAGGGAAGCCCGCCGGTGTTCTTCAGTCCTGCCGCCAACTACCCTCTGCCCTGGGTCAGTTGGACGATCGAGGGGTACCGCGGCGAGGGCTGGCTGACCACCGTGGTGCTGCCCGTCCGGCTGGCCGCCCGGGTGCGCGGGGCGGACGGCCGGGCGGCGCTGCACCGGTTCCGGGCGGCGGGTGACGAGCCGCCCGGCTCGGCGGCGGTGCTGCCGAAGGTGCTCTGAGCCCGCAGCTCGGGAGATTGCGGCTCAGGGCCTGTCCGGCGGATCTTGCGCTGATCCGCCAAGATCCGCCGGAAGGGCCCTAGAAGGACTGCTCGATCGCGGTCCAGAGCCGGAGCCGGGCCTCCAGCGCCGTCCGGACCGTCTCGGCGCAGGAGTCCCACAGGGCCTGGTCGTCGCCGCACAGGTCGATCAGCATCTGCATCGCCATCGGGGTGTGCTGCTCGCCGTCCACCTCGATGTGGCGGGCCAGGTAGTCCTTGAAGACGGTGAGCACACCGTCGGGGTCGTCGATCCCGACCACCTGGGTGAACATGTCCGGGATCAGGTCCTCCCGGCCGAAGGCGAAGGCGGCGGCCCGGGCGTGCACCGGCGCGTTCTCCACGATCGACCAGGTGACGGAGGTGAAGTCCACGGCCGGGTCGGGCACCCCGGCAGCCTTGAGGGCCTCCGGCACGGCCTCGCCGGAGCCCAGGCGCGCCAGGAAGTCCGCCACCGGGCGGGGATCGGCGCCGGCCTGGCGCATGCCCTCGACGTACAGCTCGAAGTGGCTGGTGTAGCCCTCGCCCAGCTCGTCGCTCTCCTCCACCAGGACGATCTCGTTGATCAGCCGGCGGCTGGCGGTCGGGCCGCTCGGGACCCACGGCACGTCCACGCAGGTGAGGTCGCGCTGCAGGCTCTTGAGCAGCGACATGAAGTCCCAGACCGCGAAGACGTGGCTGTTCAGGAAGGTGCGGACGCGCGCGATGCTGGTGAGCGAGCGGTACACCGAGTGCTCGACCACCTCGCGGCGCAGCGGGTCGATGGCCTGCTGGAGGCTGGTGAGGCCGGGGTGCGAGCGGTCCCAGTGGTAGCGGTTGGTCGACATCGGTGCTCCTGTTCTCGGGGTGGGGGAGGGGTGGCCGTCACGGAGGTCGGGGCTTCGTGACGGCGGCCGGGTCTCTGGATGACGGTGGCCGGTGCGGGACTTGACGGCTGCCGGGGTCAGCGGGACTTCATGACGGACCGCAGCGCGTGCCGCAGCTGTTCCCGGCCGGGCTGGACGGCCCGGTCGAGGGCGGGGGCGAAGGGCAGCACCGCGCCGTCCGGGCGGGTGATCCGGCGCGGTGGCGCAATCAGGTGCATCTCCTCGGCGGCGGTGGCCAGCACCTCGGCGCCGAAGCCGCAGCTACGGTTGGAGTCGTCCACGACGACCAGCCGACCGGTGCGCTCCAGGGACTCGGCGAGCGCGGGCCAGTCTAGGGGGTGGACGGTGCGGGGGTCCAGGACTTCCACCGAGAGCTCCGGTGCCAACTCCTCGGCGACGGCCAGGGCGTCGTGCACCAGGTGTCCGAGGGCGACCAGGGTGACGTCCGTGCCGGGCCGGTGGATCCGGGCCCGCCCGAGCGGGACGGGCGCCAGCTCCCAGGTGACCGTCTCGCGGACCGGCAGGGCTGCCGCCGGGGCGAACACCACCACCGGGTCCGGGTCGCGGATCGCCGAGCGCAGCAGCCCGTAGGCGTCGGTAGGGGTGGCGGGCACCACGGTCTTCACCCCGGCGTGCGCGAACAGGCTGTACGGGTGGTCGGAGTGCTGCCCGGCCCAGCCGTCCCGGGAGCCCGAGCCTGGCACCAGGCAGGTCAGCGGGACGGCCGCCTGACCGCCGGTCATCAGCGAGAACTTGTGGGCCTGGTTGACGAGTTGCTCGAAGACCAGGAAGAGCAGCGAGGGGATCTGGAACTCCAGCACCGGCCGCCGCCCGGCCAGCGCGGCGCCCATCGCCATCGCGGTGAAGGCCTGTTCGGAGAGCGGGGTGTCCACGATCCGGCCGGGGCCGAAGCGGTCCAGCAGGCCCAGGGTCGGGCCGGCCAGGCCGGCGCCGATGTCCTCGCCGAACACGCAGACCGCCGGGTCCTCGGCGAGTTCGTCGGCCAGCGCCCGGTTGAGCGCCTTGGTGTACGAGAGCCTGGTCACGCCGACACCCCCGCCCGGGGTCGCAGGCCGTCGGCGTACAGGTGGTCCAGCGCGCCCGCCGGGTCCGGGTGGGCCGAGGCCAGGGCGAACTCCTCGGCGGCGGCCAGCTGTTCGGCCACCGAGCGGTCCAGTTCGACGACCGTCGCCGGGTCGAGCGGGCCGGTGGCCCGGGCCAGCGGGTCGTGCTCGCGCCAGGCCGCGACCTCCTCGGGGGTGCGGTAGTGCAGCTTCATCCGGCGTTCCATGGTGTGGTGGCCCTCGTAGCGGTAGGTGCGGCACTCCAGGAAGCCCGGGCCGCCGCCCGCGCGGGCCCGCTCGACCGCGTGTCGGGCGGCGGCCCGGACGGCCTCGGTGTCCATGCCGTCCACCTGCTCGGCGGGGATGCCGAAGGCGGCGGCCCGGCCGGTGGCGGTGCCCGCGACGGCGGTGGCGGCGGGCAGCGTGGTGGCGTAGCCGTTGTTCTCGCAGACGAACACCACCGGCAGCCGCCACATCGCCGCGAGGTTGAACGACTCCAGCAGCACGCCCTGGTTGAGCGCGCCGTCGCCGAAGAAGGAGACCGCGACCGGGTCGGCCGCGGCCCCGCCCCCGCAGTGCGTGGAGTGCGTGCTGTGCTTGGCGGCCCAGGCGGCGCCGACCGCGATCGGGGCCCCGGCGCCGACGATGCCGTTGGCGCCGAGGATGCCCAGCGACACGTCGGCGGCGTGCATCGAACCGCCCCGGCCGCCGTTCAACCCGTCCACCCGGCCCGCGAGTTCGGCGAGCAGCCGGTGCGGGGCGGCGCCCCGGGCGAGCACGTGGCCGTGGCCGCGGTGGGTGCTGGTCAGCCGGTCGGCCGGGCCGAGCGCCGAGCAGACGCCGACCGCGACAGCCTCCTGCCCGATGTACGGGTGGATGCCGCCGGGGATCGCGCCGGTCTTCACCAGGCCGAGCGCCAGCTCCTCGAAGCCGCGGATCAGCCGCAGCATCCGGTAGCGCTCGGCCGGGGTGGCCAGCGGGGCGATGCCGGTGGCGGGCGGTGCGGTCACAGCGTTCCCCGCCAGATCGTCGGGCAGAACGCCGGGTCGGCGTAGTCCGGCCGGTCGTCGGAGGTGCGGCGCACCAGCACGTCGTGGTTGTACACCACCGGGCCGCCGTCCGCCCGCTCGTGCCGGCGGTACTCGTTGGCGCCGTCCTGGAGGTGCAGCGAGACGGCCCTGCGGGGGAAGGCGGCCAGATTGGGGCCGCTGCCGTGGTAGGTGCGGCAGTGGTGGAAGGACAGGTGGCCGCGCGGGATCAGCATCGGGACCTTCCGCACCCGCTGCCCGTTGAACGCGGCGTTGGCCTCCAGGATGGCGTCCAGCTCGGAGTTGTCGCGGTCGGCGAAGTGCCGGGTTGAGTCCTCCCCGGAGGGCATCTCCCGCCAGCGGTGACTGCCGTCCACCATGGTGATGGTGCCGTTCTCCTCCCGGCAGTCGTGGAACGGGATGAAGGCGGTGAGCATGTCCTGAGACGTCGAGGTCTGCCAGTAGTGCTTGTCGAAGTGCCACGGCACGTGGTTGCTGGGCTCCCCCGGCACCGGCGGCTTGTAGATCAGGGTGGCCTGGAAGATCCGGATCTCCTCGGCCCCGGCGAGCAGTGCGGCGACCGCGCCGACCAGCGGCTTGCGCAGGACGGCACCGATCGCGTCGCTCTCGTGGTGGACGTAGTCGTTGTGCCGCTGGACCGGCCCGTGCGAGGGCTCCCAGGCGGCCAACCGGGGCGGGCGGACGGGCAGTTCGCGGTCGCGGTGGCCCGCGTAGTACAGCTCGGTGGCGGCCTGGAGGGTGTCCAGCTCCTCGTCGGTGAACAGCTTGCGGGAGAGGTACCAGCCGTGCTCGCGGTAATGCGCCACCTCCTCGGGGGTGGGCAGCAGGGCGCGTTCGGCGTCGGTGAGGCGGAACTCGGTGGCGGTGGTCATCGGCGGTGCTTCCCTTCTGGGGGCGGTCAGCGGGCGGCGGCGGAGGTCTGTCGCTCGACCGCCTCGTAGAGCGCCTTGATGTTCGCGGTGCCGAACGTGCCCGCGCCCTGTCGCTCGATCAGTTCCAGGAAGGAGGTGCGCCGGGGGTGGGTCGAGCGGGCGAAGATCTGGAACAGCTGGCCGCCGTGGTCCTGGTCCACCAGGACGTGCAGGTCGCGCAGGGTCTCCACCGGGATGGCCGTCCCGCCGAGCCGCTCGGTGAGCGCGTCGAAGTAGGCAGCCGGGGTGGTCAGGAACTCCACGCCGCGGGAGCGGGCGGTCCGGACGGCGGTGGCGATGTCCCGGGTGCTGAACGCCAGGTGCTGCACCCCGGCGCCGCCGTGGGCGGCGAGGAACTCGTCGATCTGGCCGGGGCGGCGGGCGGTGTCGGGCTCGATCAGGGTGAAGGTGACCAGGCCGGAGGCGCTCTGCACCACGGTGGAGTCCATGGCCTGCTCGCCGACCTCGATGTACTCCTCGAAGATCGCGTGGAAGCCGAGCGCGGCCTCGCAGAACCGTACGGCGTCGGCGAGTTCACCGCCGGGCAGGCAGATCGCGACGTGGTCGAGGGCGTCCAGCAGGCCGGGCCCGGCGGGGTCGGCTTCGGCGGGGTCGGTGGTGCCGCCGTCGGCTTCGGTGCTTCCGTCGGCCTCGGTGCTCCCGGCGGCCTCGCCGGATCCGGCTGCGTGCATCGAGGTGAACCGCAGCGCGGTGTCCCCGAAGCCGGCGATCAGGCAGGCCTCCCGGTCCAGCACTCGGGCACCGTGCCGCTCGGCCCGTTCCAGGGCGGCCCGCGGGTCGGCGCAGCCGAGGGCCAGGGCGGCGACGCCGTCGCCGTGCCGGGCGACGTAGGCGGACACCGGGTGGCCGGGGTCGGCGGCGGAGGTCAGCCGCAGCCGGATCGAGCCCTGGCGCAGGTCGATGGAGCGGGTGCCGTCCGCCGAGGTGGTCGGCGGCGCGGCGGTGAAGTCGTAGTCGGCGTGCAGTCCGGCGGCGGTCTTGTCGGCATCCGCGCAGTGGAACTCGACGCGGGCGATGGTCTGGATGGACAACGGGATCTCCCCCCGGAGGGATGGTGGTTCGGGGGCCGGCGCGCGGCCGGGCGGCGCTGCCCGGCCGTCGCGCACGCCCTAGGGTGTGCGGACGGAGGCCGGGCCGAGGATCAGGCTCAGGTTGTGGCCGCCGAAGGCGAAGGCGTTGCTCAGCGCGGCGCGCACCGGGGTGGACCGGGCGGCGCCCCGGACGTGGTCCAGGTCGCAGGTCGGGTCCGGGTCGGTCAGGTTGAGCGTCGGCGGCAGCGTCCCCCTCGCCACCGCCAGGGCCGTCAACGCCGCCTCCAACGCGCCTGCCGCGCCCAGGAGATGGCCGGTGGCGCCCTTGGTGGAGCTGACCGCCGGCCGGTGCGCGCCGAAGACGGCGTGCAGGGCGGCGGTCTCGGCCGTGTCACCGAGCTTGGTGCCGGTGCCGTGGGCGTTCACGTAGTCGATGTCGCCCGGTGCCAGGCCCGCGTTGGCGAGCGCCATGCGCATCGCGTCGGCGGCGCCGGTGCCGTCCGGGCGGGGCATGGTCGGGTGGTGGGCGTCGGTGGAGGCGCCCCAGCCGAGCACGTCCGCGTACCCGGTGGCGCCGCGTGCGGCGGCGTGAGCGGCGCTCTCCAGGACCAGGACGGCGCTGCCCTCGCCCAGCACGAAGCCGTTGCGGCGCTTGTCGAAGGGCCGGCTGGACTGCTCCGGATCATCCCAACCCTGGGCCAGGGCGCGGGCGTTGGTGAAGGCGGCGGCGATCGTCGGGTGCAGCGAGGACTCGGTGCCGCCGCACACCACCACGTCGGCGTCGCCCGCGCGGATCAGCCGCAGCCCCTCGGCGATCGCCTGGGCGCCGGCCGCGCAGGCCGTCACCACGGCCGAACTGTAGCCGCGGATACCGTACTTGATGGCGATCCGGGCGGCGGCCATGTTGGAGAGCATGCCCGGCAGCAGGTACGGGCTGACGCCGGGGCGGCCGCGCTCCAGCCGGCGGTGCGACTGCTGCTCGAAGGTCTCCAGGCCGCCGCCCCCGGTGGCCAGCACCACGGCGGTGCGGTGCGGGTCGGCGTCCCGGCCGACCACCAGGGCGGCGTCGGCGAGCGCGTCGTCGGCGGCTGCCAGGGCGAGCAGCACGAAGCGGTCCACGCAGCGGGTCTCGGTGGGCGGCAGCACCTCGCGCCCGTCCACGGCGGGGGCGATGCCGGCGGCGGGCAGCCAGCCGTGCGCGGGGTGGCCCTCGGGGACGGCGCGCAGGCCGGAGCGGCCGGCCGACAGTGCCTCGAACACCTCGGCGGGCTTGCGGCCGAGCGGGGAGACCAGGCCGATGCCGGTGATGACGGCGGCTTCGCGTCCGGTCACCGGGCGCTCACCGCCTCGAGGTGGCGCTGACGCAGCAGCACCTTGCGGACCTTTCCGGTCGGGCCGAGCGGGATGTCGTCGCCGGTGACCACCAGGACCTGGCGCACGGTCGCGGCGGTGGCCTCGTCCAGGGCGGCGACCACGGCCTTCTCGCGGTCGGCCGCGACGGCGGCGCCCCGGTCGGCCTCCTCGGCCAGGAGCAGCAGCACGTCGGTGACCACCCGCTCGCCGTCCCGGACCGCGACCACCGTGCAGTCCAGCACGTCGGGCCGGGCGGCCAGCACCCGCTCCTCCGACATCGCGGTGAACAGCCTTTTTCCGTCGGCGAGTTCGAGTGAGTCGACGGCCCGGTCGACGTGGTACCAGTAGCCCTCCTCGTCCCGGTACATCAGGTCCCCGGTGAGGAAGCGGCCGCGCAGCCGGGTGCGGAAGGTGGTGGCCGAGTCGTTCCAGTAGCCGAGCGCCAACGTCGGCGAGGCGGTGGCGAGTTCGCCGACCTCACCGGGGCCGAGCGGTTCGCCGTCCGGGCCGACCACCTCGCAGTCCACGAAGGCGTGCGGGCGGCCGACGCAGCGCCCGTAGCGTTCGGTGCCGGGGCCGTGGGTGATGAAGAAGTGGGAGTGGCCCATCTCGGTGGAGCCGAGGCCGTCCACGAACAGCGAGCCGGGCAGTCTGGTCCGGCCGTCACGGGTGACGGTCTGCCGGCTGCCGGTGGCGATCAGCCGGCGGATGTGCACCTCGTGGGCGCAGTCGCCGGTGTTCCACCAGAGCGCGACGGACGCCAAGTCCCGTGCGGTCAGGTCGTGGTGGGCGAGGTCGGACCAGGTGGCGGCGAAGCCGACCACCCCGGTGGGGCGCCAGCGCTCGATCGCGTCCAGTACCCCCGCGCCGGACTGGGCGGAGAGGCAGGCGAGTTCGGTGTGCGAGCTGAGTGCCAGGTTGAGCGCGATCAGGGTCGCGGCGTGCGGGGCGGGCAGGGCGCTGAGCATCCGGTCCTGGCCCTGCGGGCGGGGCAGCCGCAGCCGGTGGCGGATCGCCGCGTACAGGCTCGCGTGGGAGTGGACGACGGCCTTGGGCATGCCGGTGGTGCCGGAGGAGTGGGTGATCGCCACCGGGTCCCCGGACCAGTGCCGGTACGCCTCCGGGGCGGCGTCCGGGTCGCCCGCGCCGAGGCCGGCGATCTCGGGCAGCAGCGGCGCGCCCGGGTCGTGGCCGGCCAGGGCGGCCAGGTGGGCGGGGTCGGCGAGCACCCCGGCGGCGCCGATCCGGGCGATGTAGCGGGCGGCCCGCTCGCCGTCCAGGTTGGGGTTGAGCAGGGCGGGGACGGCGCCGAGCCGAGCCAGCGCGAGGAAGGCGAGCACGTGGTCGGCGGCGTCGCTCGCGTAGACCACGACCGGGTCGCGCCGGGTGATGCCGAGGCCGTGCAGGGCGGCGGCGCGGGCCCGGACGGCGCGGTCGAGCTCGCGCAGGGTGAGCGGCTGCCAGGCGGGGTGGTGGTCCACCGGGGTGTCGAAGGTGAGCAGCGGCTCGTCCAGGCCCTGGCCGAGGGCGATCCGGGCGGTCAGCACGTTGCCGGCGCCCACGTCGGGGTCGTCCGCGAGGTGGGTGCGGAGACTGCGGATGGTCACGGGGGTGGATCCCTCCCTCGGGGCCGGGGCGGCCCGGGCGGCTGATCGGGTGTCGGGGTGCGGCGGGCGCGGGCGGCGGCCGGGCGTCGGCGGTGCGGGGGTGGGCCGGGCGGTCGCTGGTGTGCCGGGTACGGCTGCGTCAGGCGGCGGGCCTCATCGACGGCTACGGCCGGGGAGGTCCCGCGGGTTCAGTCGGCAGGGTGGGTGAGCAGCACGGCCACGGCGTGGTCGCCGTCGGCGGACTGTTCGGCGGACTGCTCGGCGGCGATGACCAGGACGTGGTCGGCGTCGCCGTCGGCGAGCAGCAGCGCGGCCAGCTCGTACGCGTCCGCGGGGACCGTGCCGGGTGCGGCCTCGGCCGGGCTGATCGCCACGACGGGGCCGGTCAGGCCCCAGCGGGCGGCGATGTGCCCGAGGACGGCGTTGGGGTTGGACTGGAAGAACAGCAGCGGGGCCGGGCGCCGTCCGGGCTCCGCGCTCAGGTCGATGGCGCGCGCGGTGGCGCGGTCGCCGCTCGCGCTGGCGAGCAGCAGGGCGGTGCGTCCGGGCGCGGGGGGCGGGCCGTGGTGGGCGCGCAGGCAGCGCTCGGCGGTGTCGGCGATCAGCGGGCCCAGGCCGGAGGGGGCGAAACCGGGCAGCGGTGGCGGGGGTCCGTCGAGGTCCGGGCCGGGGCGGCGGGCCTCGGCGAGGACGCGCGGGGCGGTGGCGGCAGGGGTGGTCATGGTGTGGGTGTCGGGATCAGGCGGCGGCCAGCAGCAGGGCGGTGTTGGCGCCGCCGAAGGCGGAGTTGAGGCTGAGCGCGTAGTCGGGGCGGGCGGTGTGCGGGCCGTCCAGCACGAGGTCGAGCCGGATGCCCGGGTCGGGTCCGAGCCAGCCGGCGTTCACCGGGGTCAGGCCGGTGTCCAAGGCGCCGACGGTGACGGCGAGTTCGAGCAGGGCGGAGGCCTCCAGGGCGTGGCCGTGCACGGATTTGCTGGAGCTGACCGGCAGTTGGTCGGTATGCGGGCCGAACACCCGCCGCAGGGCGGTGGCTTCGGCCTGGTCGGCGAGGTCGGAGCCGGTGCCGTTGGCGTTGACGTAGCCGACCTGCTCCGGGGTGACGCCCGCGCGGGCCAGCGCGGCCTCGATCGCCCGGGCCACCCCGGCGCCGTCCGGCTCCGGGCGGCAGACGTGGTGGGCGTCTCCGGCCCGGCCCCAGCCGGCCAGCCGGGCGAGCGCGGGCGCGCCGCGCCGTTCGGCGGCCGGGGCGGACTCGACCAGGACGGCGGCGGCCGCGTCGCCGAGCAGGGTGCCGGTGCGGCCGGTACTGAACGGGCGCAGTTCGCCGTCCCGGGCCAGGGCGCGTCCGGCGTCGAAGACGGCGAACACCCCGGGCTCGACCAGGTGGCCGGCCGCGACCAGGACGCGTTCGTGCCGCCCGCCGGAGACCAGGGCGGCGGCGTCGGCGACGGCGGTGGCCGCCGCCACGCAGGCGCCGGTGTACACCCGGGTGACGCCCGGCGCGCCCCAGTGCGCGCGGACCCCGGCCGCCACCGCGTCGGCGGTGGCGCGGGTGCGCTCGTCACTGTGCAGGGCGAGCAGGACGGGCAGTGCGGAGCCCTCGGCGGCGGTCAGCCCGGCCTGCCGACAGGCCTGCCCGATCGCGTCGAGCACGGCCCGGGCCAGCGGGAAGGTGCTGGCCAGCGGCACCGTCCCGGGCAGCAGGGCGGCCCGGGTGGTGCGGCGGCCGCTCACGTCGAAGCGGGTCACCTCGGCGAACGCGGCCTTGCCGTGGGCGGTGGCCTCGGTCAGTGCGGCGAGCCCGCGCCCGGCGGCGCTGAGCACCCCGACGCCGGTGACCACCGGGCGGGCGGAGGCCGCTACGGACCGGGGCGTCGGGACGGGCCCGAGCGGGGCGGCGCCGAGCGGGGCGGCGCCGGTCACGGCCGCGCCCCGGCGTGTTCGGCGAGCACTGTCGAGCGCAGCAGCTCGACGGCGTCGTCGACCGTCCGCACGGCGCCGAAGTGTTCGTCGTCCAGATCCACCTGGATGTCGTAGCGCTGCTCGAACTCGGCGATCAGCCAGGTCAGTTCGAGTGAGCCGAGCTCCTCGGGCACAGTGTCGGCGGCGCGCTGCCCGAACGCCGCCAGCATCGCCAGGACTTCGGCCCGGTCGGGGAGCCTGCCGGGCGCGGAGTGCGCGGGGCGGGCGGCGCCGGTCACGCGGCGCTGCCGGCGGTGGCGGGGAGGGCGTCGATCCGCTTGACGACGTCGGCGGTGAACTCGTCCAGCGTCATCATCGCGGTGGTCTCCATCTCGTCCAGGTCGAACTTGATCCCGAACTCGTCCTCGACCTGCACCGAGAGCTCGGCCAGCGCGAGGGATTCGAGGTCCAGCCCGGCCGGGCCGAGGTCGGTGTCCCCGGTGACCTCGGAGACGTCGTACTGCATCTCGGTGAGGGCGGCCAGAACGAACGCGCGGATGCGGTCCTGCATGATGGTGGGCTCCTTGTCGGGATGGTGCGGAGGGTGGCCTGCGGAGGTCCGGCGGAGTTTCGGCGGTGGTGCGTCCGTCAGCGCACGGCGGCCGCGGCGGTGTCGCGCAGGGCGGCCGGGTCGCGCAGCAGCTTTCCGGTGGCGGTGCGGGGGAGGGCGGGCAGCAGGACGAGCCGGCGCGGCCGCTTGTAGGCGGCGAGCCGACGCGCCAACCCGTCCTGGACGAGGGCGGGGTCGGCCCCGGCTTCGACGGACAGGTAGGCCTCGATCGCCTCGCCGTCGAAGACGACGACGGCCTCGCGGACCTCGGGAAGTGCGGCGAGGGTCTGCTCGACCTCGGTGAGGTCGACCTTCAGCCCGCCGATCGAGACCTGGGAGTCGAGCCGGCCGAGCACGGTGACCAGGCCGGTCGCCTCGTCCAGCGCGGCGGCGTCGCGGGTGTGCAGCCAGCCGTCCGCCCAGCGGCCCGGGTCGTCCAGCCCCGGGTACGGGGAGGAGGCGGCGCCGAGCTGCAACTCGCCGGCGACGAGTCGCATCCGCATGCCGTGGACGGGGCGCTTGGCGGGGTGCAGCGTGCCGTCGAGGTCGGTGGCGATGACCCCGGTCTCGGTCATGCCGTACATGGTGCCGAGCGGCACGCCGTACCGTTCGGTGAACAGCGCGGGCAGGCCCGGGCGGACCAGTTCGCCTGCCACGACCATCCGGCGCAGTTGCGGCAGCGGCGGGGGAGCGACCGTCCCGGCCAGCAGTTCGGCGTGGAAGGGCACCCCGACGACGGTGGTCGGCCGCTCGTCGGCGGCGACCGCGGCGAGGATCCCGGCCGCCGTCATCCGTTCCGGCACGGTGAGCGCGGCCCGGGCGTGCAGGCTGTTGAGCAGCCCGCCGACCAGCCCGAGCACGTGCACCACCGAGGACAGCAGCACGACCCGCTCGCCCTCGCCCGGGAACTCCACCAGCCTGCGGTAGCAGTCGAGTTCGCGCAGCAGGTCGGCGGCGGTGCGGGCGATGACCTTGGCCGGGCCGGTGGATCCGGAGCTGAGCTGGATCAGCGCGTGCCCGGTGCGGGCCGGCAGCCCGTCCGGTAGTGCGGTGGCGACCGGCTCGACCTCGGAGAAGCCGCGCAGCGCCGCGGCGGGCCGGTGGGCGGAGCCTACCAGCACCTGCGGGGTGAGCCCGGCCACCGCCGTGTCCACCTCGTGGTCGGTCAACCGGTGGTCGAGCAGCGCGACTTGGGCGCCGAGCCGCCAGCAGGCCAGCAGCACGGCGACGAACGCCACCGAGGGCGGCAGCCGCAGCGCGGCGGTGCCGCCCGGGCCGAGCCCGGCGGCGGTCAGTCGGACGCACTGCTCCTCGACCAGGGCGCGCAGGGCGTCCCGGTCGAGGGGTGCGCCGAGGCGCAGGCACTCCTCGCCGCCCGGCCCGGCCAGCAGCGACCGCTCGACCCAGTCCTGCGGGGCGTCGGCGTGCGGCGGTGCGGAAAGCGGAAGCGAAAAGGGGGAAAAGCCGGTCAACGCGGCTCCACACAAGTGAGGGGGATTTGACATGGACGCAATGGGCGTCGTTCTCAACCAATACGGTCAATTCCGTTGCCAGACCTTGGCACAGACGTTTGGTCAAATCAAGGTCTATACCAATGTGGGCGTTGCTCCTACGCTGCCCAACCGGGACTGGTCCGCGCGTGGCCGTCCGGGAAACGAGGATGCCCGTGGGAGCACTCACGCTGGCCGGGATCGAGCACGCCGCACGCGATCGACTCCCCCCGGAAATCTGGGACTTCATCGAGGGCGGCAGCGGCGCGGAACGCACCCTGGCGGCGAACCGGGAGGTGTTCGGGCACTATGCACTGCGCCCGCGCACCCTGGTCGACGTCTCGGCCTGCGACCCCGCGCTGACCCTGCTCGGCGCACCGCTGCGGACCCCGCTCGGCATCGCCCCGATGGCCTACCACCGGCTGGTCGACCCGGAGGGCGAGACCGCCACCGCACGCGCCGCCGGTCGTGCCGGAGCCCTGCTGGTCGCCGGGATGTTCGCCAGCCGCACCCTCGAGGAGATCGCCGCGGCCGCCACCGGCCCGCTCTGGCTCCAGCTCTACTGGCTGCGCCGCCGCGCCGCGCTGGCCGCCCTGGTCGAACGCGCCGAGGCGGTCGGCTTCCGCGCCCTGGTGCTGACCGTGGACGCGCCCCGGATCGGCCGCCGGCTGCGCGACCTGCGCAACGGCTTCGCCGTCCCGCCCACCGTCCGCGCGGTCAACCTGGACGAGACCCTGATGTCTGCCAGCCACCGCGCCGCCGACGGCAGTTCGGGCATCGCCGAGCACGCCCGCGAGCAGTTCGACCCCACCCTGACCTGGGCCGACCTGGCCTGGCTGCGCGAGCGCACCCGGCTGCCGCTGGTCCTCAAGGGCGTGCTGACCGCCGAGGACGCCCGGCTGGCCGTCGAACACGGCGTGGACGCGCTCCTGGTCTCCAACCACGGCGGCCGCCAGCTCGACGGCGCGCTCCCGGCGCTGACCGCCCTGCCCGAGGTGGTCGACACGGTACCCGCCGAGCTCCCGGTGTTGTTCGACGGCGGCGTGCGCACCGGCACCGACATCGCGGTCGCCCTCGCCCTCGGCGCCCGGGCCGTGCTGATCGGCCGACCGGCCCTGTGGGGCCTGGCCACCGGCGGTGCGGCCGGGGTGCACCGGGTGCTCCGGCTGCTGCACGAGGAACTCGACCACACCCTGGCCCTGTTGGGCCGCCCCCGGCTCGCCGACCTGGGTCGCGACGCCCTCGCCCGCTGGCCCCGAGCGGACGGCTGAACCGCGCCGCACCCGCAGCACGTTCCTCCAGGAGGAGAACCGATGACCGAACCGACGAGCACGCCGGCGAGCGCACCGAAGGCCGGACCGGGCGACCGCTTCCCCGGCTGGGACTGGGACGACCCGGACGGGCTCGACGCCCGCCTGGACGCCTTCAGCGCCCAGGTCGCCACCTGCGGGAAGCTCGAGGCCCGCCCCGGCGCACTGCCGCACGACCACCGCGACTTCCGTGAACTCGGCCTCACCGGCATCGAGTTCGCCGCCTTCCGGACCGCCCACCCGGAGGGCCTCGGCACCGACCTGGCCACCCTGCGTGGCCCCGCGGACGCGACCGGCCCTGGCCCGGCCACCGAGCCCGGCACCCTCTACCGGGTCGACGGCGACCGCTGGTTCACCCAGCTCGACATCTCCCGCCCGCTGCCCTTCGCCGACGCCAGCGTCGACTGGGTCTACGCCGAGCACCTGATCGAGCACGTCTCCCTGCCCGTCGCGGTCGGCTGGCTGCGCGAGGCCCGCCGGATCCTGCGCCCCGGCGGCGTGCTCCGGCTCACCACCCCCGACCTGGCCCGCTACCTGGTCGGCTACGCCACCGGCGACGGCTTCCTCGCCAAGCACCGCCGTCGGCTCGGCACCCTCGGCTTCGGTCCGCCGATGCCCGCCCGCCCGGCCTTCCTGGTCAACCAGATCTTCCGGTACTACGGCCACCAGTGGATCTACGACCTGGACGAACTGCGGCACGTCCTCACCCTGGCCGGGTTCACCCCCGACCAGATCCGCCACTGCGCCTACCGCCAGGGCCTCCGTTCGGACGTCGCCGACCTCGACACGGCCTTCCGCACCGACGAGACCGTCTACGTCGAGGCCGACCGCTGAGCCCTCGCTGAGCCCGCTGAGCCAACACTGAACCCCCGCCGAGCCGCCGCCCGGCCCCGGCCGGGCCACCGAACGGACCGCCACCCATGCCCCTGCACCCCCAGGCCGAGGCCCTGCGCGCCCACCGCGCGCGCAGCGGCGCGCCGCCGCTGTACACCCTGACCCTCGCCGAGGCCCGCGCCGCCGACCTCGCCGACATCCGCGCCGCGGCCGGCACCCCCGAGCCGGTCGCCGCCGTCGAGGAGCACCGCATCCCCGGCCCAGGCGGCGAACTCACCCTGCGGCTCTACCGGCCCGAACCACCCGGCCGCCGACTGCCCGCCCTGCTCTACCTGTTCGGCGGCGGCTGGACGCTCGGCTCGATCGACACCAGCGACGCGATCTGCCGCCGTCTCAGCAACGCCGTCGGCTGCGTCACCGCCTCGGTCGGCTACCGGCCGGCCCCCGAGCACCCGTTCCCCGCCGCCCTGCACGACTGCCGTGCCGCGCTGAGCCAACTGGTCTCCCGGGCCGCCGGGTTCGGCATCGACCCGGACCGCCTCGCGGTCGGCGGCGACAGCGCCGGCGGCAACCTCGCCGCCGCCCTCACCCTGCTGCTGCGCGCCGAGGGCGGCCCCGCGCTGCGCCACCAACTGCTGGTCTACCCCAACACCGACCACGCCGCCGACACCCCCTCACTGCGCGAGCACGACGACCCGCTGTTCTTCAACCGCCGCTCGGTCGCCTGGTACTGGAGCCACTACCTGGCCGACCCGGCCGACGGCGCCGCCCCGTACGCGTCCCCGCTGCGGGCCGCCGACCTGTCCGGCCTGCCGCCCGCGACCGTCCTCACCGCAGAGTACGACCCGCTGCGCGACGAGGGCGAGCAGTACGCCGAGGCGCTGCGCGCCGCCGGGGTGCCGGTGGAGCTGCGCCGCTACCAGGGCGTGCCGCACGGCTTCTTCGCCATGACCGGCACCCTGGACGCCGCCGCCGAGGCCCAGGCGCACGCCGCCGAGCGACTGCGGGAGGCGCTGCGGTGACCGACCTCGACCTGGCCGATCTGCACGGCTCGCTCGCCGACCCGCTGCTGGACGCGATGACCTTCCTCAACGAGGTCACCACCCGCTACCCCGGGGCCGTCTCCTTCGCCCCCGGCCGCCCCTACGAGGGCTTCTTCGAACCCGAGGACGTCCCCGCCTACCTGGACGGCTACCTCGACCACCTGGCCGACCGCGGACTGGACCGCGACGCCGTGCGCACCGCGCTGTTCCAGTACGGCCCCACCAAGGGCATCATCGCCGACCTGGTCGCCCGCACCCTCGCCAACGACGAGGGCCTCACCGTCGACCCCGGGGCCCTGGTGCTCACCGTCGGCGCCCAGGAGGGCATGCTGCTCGTCCTGCGCGCCCTGTGCGCGGGCCCGCAGGACGTGCTGCTGGTCAGCTCGCCCTGCTACGTCGGCGTCACCGGCGCCGCCCGGCTGCTCGACCTGACCACCCTGCCGGTCCCCGAGGGCCCCGACGGCGGCCCCGACCCGGAGGCCGTCCGCGCCGCCGCCCGGGAGGTACGGGCCGGGGGGCGCCGCCCGCGCGCCCTGTACGTCGTCCCGGACTTCGCCAACCCCTCCGGCACCAGCATGCCGGTCGCCGCCCGCACCCGGCTGCTGGCGGCGGCCGCCGAGGAGGGCCTGCTGGTCGTCGAGGACAACCCGTACGGCTTCTTCGCCCGCACCCCCGGCCCGCGGCCCACCCTCAAGGCGCTGGACCGCCGCCGCCAGGTGGTCTACCTGGGCTCCTTCGCCAAGACCTGCTTCCCGGGCGCCCGGGTCGGCTACGTGGTCGCCGACCAGGAGGTGGCCGGCCCGGGCGGGCGGCGCAGCCTGCTCGCCGACGAACTGGCCAAGCTGAAGAGCATGACGACGGTCAACACCCCCGCGCTCAGCCAGGCCGTCATCGGCGGCATGCTGCTGGTCCACGAGTGCAGTCTGCGCGCCGCCAACGCCCGCGCCACGGCCCACTACGCGGCCGGGATGGACACCCTGCTGCGGGAGCTGGACCGGCACTTCCCGGCCTCCGAGCGGCGCCGGCTGGGGGTGGACTGGAACCGGCCGGAGGGCGGCTTCTTCGCCGTGCTGACGGTGCCCTTCCGGGCCGACGACGCGGCGATGGAGCGCTGTGCCCGGGAGTTCGGGGTGCTGTGGACGCCGATGGCGCCGTTCTACCCGGCGGGCGGCGGCGAGCACCGGCTGCGGCTCTCGATCAGCTCGCTGACGCAGGCTCAGATCATTGACGGAGTAGTCAAGTTGGCGGAGTTCATCCGCTCCTGAGTGCTCCTCCTGAGTGCTCCTCCCGAGCGCTCCTCCCGAGTGCCCGGCAAACGTGGCGGCCCGGCTCGCACCCCCGAGCCGGGCCCCTGTGCCGTACCGGCGCGCCCTACCGCACCCGGGTGGAGAACAGCCGGGCCGACCAGGACACCGCCACGACGGTCATCAGCGCGACCACCAGCAGCCCCTGCCAGACCGCGGCGTCCCCGGCGTGCCCGGAGAACAGCGCGCGCATGCCCTCCACCGCCCAGTAGAAGGGGTTCCATCGGGCGAGCTGCTGCAGCCATTCCGGCGCCAGGGTGAGCGGCAGCAGCACCCCGGAGAGCAGTGCGATCGGCTGGGCGATGGTGTTCACCACCGGCGACATGGCGGCGTCGGTGGGCACCATCAGGGCGATGCCGAAGGAGATCGCCGAGGTCATCAGTGCCAGCAGGCCGAGCAGCAGGTAGGCGAGCAGCAGGTTCGGCGGGCTGACCCGCAGGCCGAACGGCAGGGCGATCAGGGTGATCAGGACGGCCTGCACCAGCAGCGCCACCATCTCCCGCAGCGCCCGCCCGAGCAGCAGTGCCAGCCGGCTGACCGGGGTGACCCGGGAGCGCTCGATGATCCCGGCCTTGAGCTCGCCCAGCAGGCTGAAGCCGGTGAACAGCCCGCCGAAGATGCACAGCACGGCCAGCAGGCCGGGCACGTACACCTGGTAGGCGTCGGCGTAGCTGCCGGCGCCGTCGGGGGCGAGCACCTTCTTCAGCAGCGGGGCGAACAGCAGCAGGTAGAACAACGGCTGGATGATGCCGACGGCGATCCAGATCGGGGTGCGGATCATGAGCAGCAGCTGGCGCTGGAGGATCAGCCAGGTGTCGCGGGCGAGCTTCACGGTCTCCCCAGGGGGTCGGGCAGGCAGGGCGGTGGGGCTGGGTCAGGACTGCCGCAGCGAGCGGCCGGTGCGGGCCAGGAACACGTCGTCCAGGCTGGGCCGTTGGAGCTGTACGGTGCCGGGGGTGACGCCCGCCGCCTCCACGGCGCGCAGCAGCTGCGGGATGGCGGCCGCGCCGTCCTCCAGGTAGAGCCGCAGCCCCTCGTCGCCGTCGGTCTCCAGCCGGTGCAGGTACGGCTGCGGGCGCAGCGCCGCGGCCGCGCGTTCGGCGGCGTCCTCGCCCGGGACGAGCCCGAGCAGCACGACGTCGCCGGAGATCTCGCGCTTGAGCGCCTCGGGCGTGCCCTCGGCCACCACCTGGCCGTGGTCGACGATGGCGACCCGGTCGCAGAGCGCGTCGGCCTCGTCCAGGTAGTGGGTGGTGACGACCACGGTCATGCCCTCGGTGCGCAGCCGGCGGATCTCCTCCCAGACGTGGGCCCGGCTGGCCGGGTCCAGCCCGACCGTCGGCTCGTCCAGGAACAGCACCTGCGGCCGGTGGATCACCCCGAGGGCGATGTCCACCCGGCGGCGCTGGCCGCCGGAGTAGGTGGCGCACGGCCGGTCGCCGAAGTCGCCCAGGTCGAAGGCCTTGAGGGCGTCCTCGGCGGCCCGGGCGGCCTGCGCCTTGCCCGCGCCGTACAGCCGGGACTGGAGCACCAGTTCCTCGCGGGCGCTGACGTTGTCGGTGGTCCCGCCGCCCTGGGCGACGTAGCCGATCCGGCGGCGGACCTCGGCCGGGTCCGCGAACAGGTCGGCCCCGGCGATGTCGGCCCGTCCGCCGTCCGGGCGGATCAGGGTGGCCAGCATGCGCAGGGTGGTGGTCTTCCCGGCGCCGTTGGGGCCGAGGAAGCCGTAGATCTCGCCGGCGGCGACGGACAGGTCGATGCCGCGTACGGCGTCGACGGTGGCGTCCTCGCCGCGTCGGCGGGAGGTCTTCTTGCGGTAGGACTTGCGCAGTCCCGCGGTCTCGATCAACCGGAACTCCCGTACGGGGATGGGCTGCCACGGCACCCGGGAAAGGGCGGGCTCGGCGCCTGGGAAAGGCGGTGTTGCTGCGACACCCTAGGGGCGGACCCCACCCGGAGACAATGGCCTAGACCAATGGACGTGTGATCACCCGATCTGCTAAGGGCCGGCCTGCGGGCCCGCCGAGCCGCCGTCAGCGGGCCCGCCGAGCCGCTGTCACGGCCCCGCCACCGGCCAGTGCCTCCAGCCGGTCAGCCGCGGCGGCCGCCCCGCCGCCCGCCAGCAGATCCCGGCCGACCTGAACCGCCCGGTCCCGGAGGCCCGTTGGCTCGAGTGCGGCGGTGAGCGCCGCCGCCAGCCGCTCGGGCGTCACCCGGGCGAACGGCACCCGCACGCCCGCCCCGGCCGCCGCCACCTGCGCGGCGACGAACGGCTGGTCGTGCCGGATCGGCGCGGTCACCAGCGGCACGCCGTGCGCCAGCGCCTCGCCCACGGTGTTCATCCCGCCGTGGCAGAGCACCGCGTCCAGCTCGCCGCGCGCCAGCAGTTCCAGCACCGGAGCCCGGTCCACCGCCACGGCGTGCGGCGGGAGTTCGGCCGTCGGGGGCAGCAGCTCGCGCGGCGCCGCGAACACCGGCTGCACCCCCGGTCCGCACAGTTCCAGCGCCCGGGCGGCCCGCGCGTGGAAGTCCGCGCCCAGCCCGCCGGCCAGCGTGCCCATGGTGACCAGCACCCGCCGCAGCCCCGGCAGCAGCCGCTGCCACGGGAAGTGCGGATCGGGCGGGCGCGCCGTGAGCACCGGCCCGACCAGCGCGTGGTGTGCCGGCGGGGTGCTGCCGGTCAGCGCGGGTCCGGTGGTGGCCAGCACCAGGGCGGGGGAGCAGCGCGGGTCCAGGTACTCCTCGGCGGGCAGTCGGGCCCGCTCCCACAGCCCGCGCAGCAGCCCGGTCATCCACGCCTCGACCTGCGGCAACGCCCGGTACGGGCGGCCCAGTTCCATCGCCCCGGGCGCGAAGGACGCCCACGGCAGCCCGTGCCGGTGCGCCACCAGCGCGCCCGCCGGGGTGTGCTGGTCGACCAGCAGTACGTCCGGCCGGTACTCCCGCACGATGGTGTCCAGCGGTTTCGCGGTGAACCGGGCGTACGGGACGATGAAGCCCTCCCAGAGCGAGCGCAGCGCCGCCAGGCCGTGCCCGCCCTGGGCGCGGAAGGCCCGGGTGCCGGTGCCGAGCACCCGTGCGTCCGGGCCGAGCAGCGGGCGCAGCACCGACTCGGTGCCGGTCCAGGCGACTTCGTGGCCGCGCGCGGTCAGCTCGGCGGCGATGCCCGCGGCCGGGTTGACGTGTCCGGTGAGCGGCGGCATCACCAGCAGGAACCGGGTCATCGTCGGTCCTCCTCGGGGAGCAGGGCCTGGAGGTCGGCGACGGTCAGCGCCTCCAGGGCGGCCAGGTCCAGTCCGGCGCGCAGTCCGGCCAGGTCGGCGGCCGGGCCGAAGCGTTGGGGCAGTCGGACGGCCAGCTCGGCGAGTTCGCACTCGTCCAGCAGCAGGTCGCCGTCCAGCCGGGCGTCCGGGGGCAGCCGGTCGGCCCAGCCAGGGGGCGCGCCGGCCACCTCGGCCAGCAGGGCGGCCAACGACCGGTTCAACGGCCGTTCGGGGGAGGGTGGTTCACGGTCCGACATGGGAGGTTCTCCGGTCCGGTCGACGAAAGCGGGTTGGGGTGCGCGGCGGCTCCGCGGCGGTGCGTGGGGCGGCGTGGACGACGGCCGGGACTACGGCCGGGACGACGGCCGGGAGGAGGCGGCCTCGATGGCGCCCGACGAGGCGGCCGCGCGGGAGAAGGGCCCGAGATCACTTGTGCGACCAGGCGGGCGTCGGAATACTAGCCCGCGTGACCGCACTGGAGGCAGTGGCCGTTCACCTCCCCCCACACGCCGTTCCCATCGAGGCGGTGGGCGAGCGCATCGGCCTGACCCCACGTCAACTCCGTCTCTTCCGCCGCTTCCACGGCCTGGACCAGCTGCGACTGGATCCGACCGGGACGCTGCCCGACCTGCTCGACGCAACCCTCGACAACCTGCCGGAGCTGCGCGGACGCGAGCGGCACGTCCGCTTCGTGATCCACGCGCGCAGCATGCCGGTGGCCGTGCCCTACCCGCTCAACCCCCTGCACGAGGTGCTCGCCGCGCGTGGACTGGCGCACGCGAGCGCCTTCACCGTGACCCACCACGCCTGCGCGGTGGGCCTGCTGGCCATCGACCTGGCGGGCCGGCTGCTGGCCGGCGACCCCGACCCGCAGGCCCTCGCGCTGGTGCTGGCGGGGGAGAAGACCTTCACCAAGGACGCCCAGCTGGTGCCGGAGACCGGCATCTTCGCCGAGGGCGCGGCCGCCTGCCTGGTCAGCGCGGACGGCCCGCGGCACCGGGTGCGCTCCTTCGCGGTGCGCCAGCGCCCGGAGTTCGACGGCCGGCTGGCCGAGGACGCCGAGCTGCTCGCCCGCTACCAGCGGGAGTACCCGAACGTCATGGTGGAGGCCGTCGAGGCCGCCCTGCACCAGGCCGGTCTGGACCTCTCCGACCTGGCCGCGGTGCTTCCGCACAACGTCAACCAGGCGTCGTGGCGGATGATCGCGCGCCGGATCGGCTATCCGCTCGACAAGGTGGTGCTGGACAACGTGCTGTCGGTCGGGCACAGTTTCGCTGCAGACAGCCTCATCAATCTTCACACCGCCACCACGCGGGGGCTGATCCGCCGCGGCGACCACTACCTGATCGCCGCCGCCGGCGTCGGGGCCACCTTCTCCGCGATGGTGATGCAGTACTGACGCGCCGTCGGCCCGGACCCGCTCGAACCACCGTCCGAGCTCCCCGCGTTGTGATCCCAGAGCACACTCCTTGAAGCCCAGAGCACACTTCCCACGCACGACGGGACGGGACACCCATGTCAGAACAACTGGTCCAGACCACTGATCCCGAGCTGCGCGAGCGCATCCTGCACGGCATCGGCGAGCTCCTGCCGCGCGTGCTCAAGCGCGAACTGCCCGAGATCCCCGCGGACGCCTGCCTGTTCGACGACCTCGGGCTGACCTCGGCCGGCACCATCGAACTCATCCTGGAACTCGAGGAGTCGCTCGACATCCAGGTGGACGTCGAGCAGATCACCGAGGACGACCTGCGATCGGTCACCAAGCTGGCCGACTACGTCGCCGGGCACCTCATCGCCGAGGACTGACCGGGTGGCCGCCGGTCCCCCCGGTTCCCCCGCCCCCGCCGGACTGCGGATCACCCGGGCCCTCGCCCGGTGCTCCGACGGCCGCTCGGAGGCCTCGCTCGACCCCGACCTGCGGGTCTTCGTCTCCGACCTGGTCCGCCCGTACGGCCTGCCGCTGCGCGAGGACCTGCTGCGCGAGGGCGTCGGCCACTCCTACGAGGAGCTGGCCGCCGGCCTGCTGCGCGAGGCGCTGGCCGCGGACGAGCCGGTGGACCTGCTGATCCTCGCCTTCGACACCCCGGACGTGCGCCCCGGCGCGCCGTCCTCGCTCGCGCTCAGCCGGTCCGTCCCCGGCGAACCGCTGGCCTTCGCGGTCTGCGACCAGGGCACCGCCGCGGCCTTCACCGCGCTGCGGCTGGCGGCCGAGTACCACCGCGCCGGAGTCTGCCGCCGGGCGGTGGTGGTGCTCGCCGAACAGACCGCGCTGCACTACGAGCCGGCCGAACCGGTGGTGATGCCCCGGCGGCACGCCGCCGTGGTGCTGGTCTGCGAGGAGGCGCCGGGCGCCGGGCTGGCCGTGCACCAGCGGCCCGGCCCCGAACGGCCGGAGCCGTCCGTCCGGGCGAGGGCGGAGGAACTGGGGCCCGGGACGGCGGTCCTGGACGCGACCGGTGCCGACGGCGGGTTCGCCGCGCAGCCGTTCACCGGCCCGTGGGTGGAGCTCGCCGAGCGGCTGCCCGGGTGGCGGGCGGAGCTGCGGCCGCTGCTGGTCGCCGGGCTGGACCGTCGACTCGGGGTGCTGAGCACCCTGACCCAGCCGTGACCGGGGTCGACCTGTGGCTGATCGACGCCGACCAGCCGCCGGAGGTGGTCGCCCGGCTGTGGCGGACGCTGGACGCGGAGGAGCGGGCCCGCGCCGAACGGGCGGACACCGGGCGGCGGAGCCGGTTCACCGTGGTGCGCGGCGCCGTCCGGGAGCTGGTCGCCGCGCGGCTCGGCACCCGCCCGGCCGAGCTGGTCTGGCGGCACGGGCAGCACGGCAAGCCGGAGCCGGCGGGCGCGGGCGGGCTGCGGGTGAACTGGTCGACCGCGGAGCCGCTGGCGGTGCTGGCCCTGGCCGAGGGCCGGGCGGTCGGCGTCGACGTGGAGCCGCTGCGCGACGCCCGCCGGGCGGAGCGGATGGCCGCCCGCTGGTTCCCCTTCGAGGAGGCGCGGTTCGTCGCGGAACCCGCCGAACCCGCCGAGCGGGCAGCTCGGTTCACCACGCTGTGGTGTCGCCGGGAGGCCTGTGTGAAGGCGTACGGCGGACGGCTGGTGCAGGCGCTCGGGGTGTCGGTGGCGGGGCCCTCGCCGCTGCTGCTCGCCGACCCGGGCCCGCTCGGGGCGGGGCCGGTGGGGCTGTGCGACGTGCCCGTTCCAGGGCCGTACCGGGCTGCCGTCGCCACTGTCGGCGGCTGTCCTGGTCAGGTCAACACCCTTGTTTGGTCGGCCTATTGATTGGCCGTCAGAACCCGTCAGAACCCGTCAGAACCCGTCAGAACCGTCAAACCCTTCCGGATGATCACCGGCGGCCGCTGGTGGCGTCCGGCCGCACTCCCCGCTGAGACCTTCCCGGCGAGCCGAAAGGCACGTACGACGTGACTGCGCACAACGCCGCTCCGCACGACTCCGCTCCGCACGACCCGGCACCGCACGACCCCGTCGGGGCGGGCCGACGGGTCACCGTCCGCTTCGCCGCGACGAGCGGCGGCTCGGGCCCGCTCACCCGCGGCCAGGACAACATGATCCGCTGCATCCGGCGCGACGCCCCCGAGGCGATCAACAAGGAGTCGGTCTGGCCCGTGCCGCCCGGAACCACCCTCGCCGCCGGGCTGAACGCCCTGCGCCTGCTGGTCGAACGGCACGAGTCGCTGCGGACCTCCTTCCCGCCCGGCCCCGGCCCGGACGCCTTCCCGCAGAGCCAACTGGTGCACGGGGACGGTCGGTTCGCCGTCACCGTGGTCGAGGCGGGAGGCCTGGAGAGCCACGAACTCGATTCCCTGGCCGCCGAGTTGGGGCAGGCGGACGTCGCGGTCCCGGTGCCGCTGGACGCCGTCCCGAGGATCCGCTGCACCCTGCTCGTCGACGGTCCGCACCTGCTCCGGCTGATCGCCGTGGTCTGCCACGCCGGCGCCGACGGCGCGGCGACCGCCGTGCTGATCCAGGACTGGTACGCCCTCGCCGCCGGGAAGGACCTCCCGCCCGTCACCGCGCCGACCCCGATCCAGCTCGCCGCCGCCGAACAGAGCCCGCAGGGCCGCCGCCGGGCAGCCGGCGCCCTGCGCCACTGGGCCCGGGTGCTGGACACAGGCCCGCAGGTCGTGTTCGCCGACTCCCGGATCGCCGGCCCCCCGCGCGACCACGGCGCCCTGATGGTCCGCTCGCGCACCGCGGCCGCCGACCTCGCCGCCGTCTGCCGACGCACCGGTGCGAGCCCCTCCGTCGTCCTGCTCGCCGCGTTCTCCGCGCTGGTCGCCCGCCGGGCCGATCGTACCGAGCTGGCCGTCTCGGCCCTCTCCGCCAACCGCCAGCGCGCCGTGCTGCTCGACCACGTCGGCACCCTGGCCCAGGACGCCCTGATCCTGCTCGACACCGGCACCGCCGACCTCGACCAGCTGATCGGGCGCGCCAAGTCGGCCTCGCTGAGCGCCTACTGGCACAGCGTGCTGGACGCCGAGCAGGTCTGGCAGCTGGTGGAGGACGCCGCGCACGTGCGCGGCTCGCGGTTCGCCCGCCAGGTCGTCGTCAACGACCTGAGCCTCACCATCCCCGCCGCCGTCGCCGACGCCCAACCGGCGGCGACCGCCGATCCCGAGCTCACCGCGCTGCCCGCGCCGCCGCTGCCGGTCCGGCTGATGTTCACCATCCTGCGGATCAGCGGCAGCCTGGACTTCGCCCTGATCGCCTGCCCCCAGGTGCTCGACCCCGTGGAGACCGACCGCTTCGCCCGTGCGCTGCTCGCCCTGCTCGCGGCCGCCGCCGGAGGGCCCGTCCCGCTCGTCGGCCTGCACGACGCCCCCGGGCCGCCGGTCGCCGGCAGCGACGGCTCCGATGGCTCCGACGGCAGCGACGGCTTCAGCGGCAGTGACGGCGACGGCGGAGCCGACTGGCGGGTTGTCGACGGCTCCCGGATCGACCTGGCCGCCGTCCGGAGCCTGGTCGGGGCGGCGCTCGACGCGGCCCTGGACACCGGTCTCGACCACGGCCCCGACCACGGCCCCGACCTCCCCCGGGATTCCCGGCCGGCCTGCCGAGTGTCCGTCGAGGACGGCAGGTTGACCGTCGACCTGGACACCGCCGACCCCCACCTGACCCCCGCCGACGTGCACCGCGCGGTGGTCGCCGCCCTGCCCGGCCGGGACACCGCGATGGCACCGCAGCACTACCGCATCCGCTACCGCGGCCCGGACGGCGAACGGCTCGGCGCGGGCAGCGGCCGGGACCCGGAGGTCGTCGCCCGGCTCGCCGCACTCACCTGAACGTGGGACCGCGGGGCGGCCGGGCGGCACTCACCCCGACGGGTCCCGGCCGTCCTCCGGCTCGTCCCTGGCTTGGTCCGTGGGTTCGTCCCGTGCTCTGCCCTTCCGGCGGAGCCCCGGTTCGCCCTCGCCGAACTCCCGGCAGGGGTCCCACGAGCAGCCCGAGGTGGCCCCGGAGGTGAGCCCCCACGGGTTGGGCACCTCCTCCTCTTCCCCGTCCTGCAACGGCAGTCGGTCGATCACTGCGACCAGCGCGGGTGGCAGCTGCGGCGCCAGCCCCCGGTGCACCCGGGAGAGGATGTCCCGCCGCACGTCCTCCGGCAGTAGCGGCCGGCTCATCTGCAACGGCCGGGGCCCGGGCGGCCGTTCGGCCGTCGACAGCTGTTCCGACCAGGCCCGCCAGTAGTCGGCGTCGTCGGTCTCGCCGAGCATCAGATGGTGCAGGTGGAGGCAGTACGCGGCCGTCCCGCTGCCCGACCCGGCCGCGAAGCGCCACCAGAACTCGGCGCCCTCCTCCTTGCCGGTGGCGTACAGCAGCGCGCCGAACACCTCCGCTCCTTCCGGCTGGATCCGGCGCGCGTTGACCAGTAGGTCCAGCCCCCGGGAGGCGCACGGCGCCCCCAGTACCAGGGCGACCACCAGGCCGAGTTCGAAGGCGGCCTGCTCGTGTTCGGTGGGCAGGTGGGCCGGGGCGGCGGTGATCCGGGCCTGCCGCAGGGCCGCGATCCGCTCGGCGTGGGCGCGTTCGGTTCGGGGTACTCGGAACACCGTGCGCCCCCCGCCCGCCGCGCACGCCCCGTCGACGGGCCGCTCCGCCCGGTCGGCCGTCACGCTTCGCCTCCCCGGTCCGGGAGTTCGCCCACTCCGAGTCGACGCGCCAGCCGCTCCCGGGCGTGCCGGAGGTTGGAGTGCACCGTGGCCACCGGCCGTCCCAGGTACGCGGCGATCACCTTGGCGTGCAGGCCGAGCAGGTAGCGCAGGATCACCACGTCCCGCTGCCGGTCCGGCAGTTCGAGGATCGCCGCGTACAGCCGGACCTCGTCCGCCTCGCTGTGCAGCAGTCCGTCGGCGACCTGCTTGAACGCCCCGATCACGGCCGCGAAGGTGACCGCCTCCACCTCGACCGGTTCCTCGGCCGCCACCCAGTCCCCGACGTGCCGGTTGGCCAACCGCCAGGCGTACGCGGCCGGTTCCTCGAAGCGCAGGACCTGCGGCCAGCACCGGGCCAGGTCGGCCTTGACCGCCTCGACCACGAGTGCCGCGTCGGCCTGGCTGCCTATCCGGGTCAACGCGAGGGCGTGCCAGGCGGGTTCATGGGTCTCGCAGAACGCGGTGTAGGTGAGGTCCAGCCGTAGTGACGGCTCCATCACCGCCGTCCGCTCCGCCCCGGCCGCCCCGGTGTGCTCCAGCGCCGTCCCTCCGCGGTACCCGCGCGCGGGGGAACCCCTGTCGATCGTCATCGAGCCTGCTTTCCGTGGCCGTCGGCTGCTGGCCGGGCCACCCGAGGATCGGGCTGTCCGCGCCCATCCTCATTCCATCAGGCCGGTCACTCCAGGCTGCAACGCGAATACAGATGGTCATTTCTTATGGTCTTCGTGCGAGATCAGGTCCTCGGAGGGACGGTTGGCCCCCGGATAGGCTGGGCAGCAATCGGTCGGTGCCCACGCAGCCGAGGGGGAGGGCGATGAGCCTCTACGACGGGGTCGACCTGCGGCTGAACGTGCCGCATTCGGCCCGGATGTACGACTACTACCTGGGCGGCTGCACCAACTTCGCCGCCGACCGCGAGGCCGCCGGCCACGTCCTCGCCATCGCCCCCTGGCTGCGCGAGGCCGCTCGCGCCAACCGCTCCTTCGTGCACCGTTCCACCCGCGCCCTCGCCCGGGCCGGCATCGACCAGTTCCTCGACATCGGCACCGGCATCCCCACCTCGCCCAACCTCCACGAGGTCGCCCAGAGCGTCCAGCCCCGGGCCCGGGTCGTCTACGCCGACAACGACCCCATCGTCCTCACCCACGCCCAAGCCCTGCTCACCGGTACCCCCGAGGGCCGCACCGCCTACGTCGAGGCCGACGTCACCGACCCGGACAGCCTGCTCGCCGCACCCGGCCTGCGCGAGACCATCGACCTCCGCCGCCCGGTCGCGCTCTCGCTCAACGCGCTGCTGCACTTCGTCCCCGACGCCCGCGGTGCCCACGAGCTGGTCGAACACCTCAAGTCCGTCCTCGCCCCCGGCAGCGCCCTGGTGATGACCCACGTCACGCCTGACTTCGCCCCCGAGGAGATCCGCCGGATCGTCGGCATCTACCAGGCGGCCGGCACCGCCGCCCAAGCCCGCACCCGCGCGGAGTTCGTCCGGTTCTTCGACGGCTGGACCCTCCTCGAACCCGGCGTCGTCCCCACCCCGCACTGGCGGCCCCGGTCCGACGATCCGTCCGTCTCGGCCTCCGACGCCTCCGCCTACGCGGGCGTGGCGATGCGGCCCTGAACCACGGCGGTTCGACCGGCTGACGAACCATCGGAGCGGTCACCGCGTCCTGAAGATCGAGGACGCGGCCCGCCCGCGAGATTCGATCAGAGGGGAACCATGCACGTGCAGCCTTCGGAAGCCCGGCACAGCCGCCGCGCCGTCCTGGCCCTCGGCGTCGGAGCGGCGGCCGTCGCCGTCACCGCGTCGACCGGCACAGCGGCCCACGCGGCCACCGGCACCGGCACCGGCACCGGCACCGGCACCGGTGTTCACCGGGCACTCGCCGAGCTCGAACGACAGCACTCCGCCCGGCTCGGCGTCCACGCCCACAACCTCGCCACCGGACGCACCGTCCGCTACCGGGCCGACGAGACCTTCCCGATGTGCTCGACCTTCAAGACCGTCGCCGTCGCCGCCGTCCTGCGCGACCTCGACCGCGACGGTGACTACCTGGCCCGGCGCATCCACTACACCCGGGCCGACATCGACCGGGCCGTCGGCGCCCCCGTCACCGGTCTGCCCGCCAACCTCGCCAACGGCATGACCGTCGGCGAACTCTGCAAAGCCGCCATCGACCACAGCGACAACGCCGCCGCCAATCTGCTGCTCCAGCGGCTCGGCGGGCCGACCGCCGTCACCCGCTTCTGCCGCTCCATCGGCGACCGGATCACCCGTTTGGACCGCTGGGAGCCCGAACTCAACTCGGCCGAACCGGACCGCATCACGGACACCACGACCCCGCACGCCATCGCCCGCACCTACCGCCGCCTCACGCTCGGCCACGCCCTCCCGCCCGGGAAGCGGGACCAACTCCTCACCTGGCTGCGCGGCAACACCACCAGCACCCACCGCTTCCGCGAGGGCCTGCCAGCGGACTGGACCCTCGCCGACAAGACCGGCACCGGCAGCCACGGCACCGCCAACGACGTCGGCATCGCCTGGACCCCGAACGGCGACCCGGTCGTCCTCGCCGTCCTGACCACCCACCCGCAGGACCCCACCGCCAAGGCCGACGAGCCGCTGATCGCCCGCACGGCGGCCCTGCTCGCCGCGGCCCTGGGCTGACCGCCGTCCCCGCCGCCGTCCCGGGGATCCCGGGGACGGCGGAGACGGCCGGGACGGCGCCGTGCCGGTGGCAGGGTGTGGCCAGGCGCCGCCAACTGGGCGTGCCGCCGCATCCTTCACTCGTTCGGAGACCACCGTGAAGCCTTCCCTGCGCACACTCGCGTCCGCCGCCGCCACCCTGGTGCTGGCCGCGTCCGGCACTCTGGTCGCCACGGGTACGGCCTCGGCCGCCACCTCCTGCTACGCCGGCAGCTGCACGGGCCTCGACCCGGCCAACACCATCTGCCAGAACGACGCGCGGACCATCGACTACACGGCGCCCGACGGCGATGCGGAGCTGCGCTACAGCCCGACCTGCCGTGCCGCGTGGGCGCGAGCGACCACCGCTGGCCGCGTCCCGGCCACGATCCAGATCGAGAACAACCAGGGCGCCTCGTACACCGTCGTGAACTACGGCACCGGCACGGTCTACACCCGGATGGTCAACGACAAGGACATCCAGGCCCGGGCCTCGTTCCACTACGACAACAACACCCAGTTCGGCTACACGAACTGGTACTGATCGGCACGCCGGTCATCGGGGCCGGGGCCGACCGGGCTCCGGCCCGACCGGTTCCCGCCCCCCGGCCGCGCCGCGCCGTCCCCGGTCGCCCCACCGGTCCCACCCGTGCACCCCCGCCGCCCCGGGCCCAGACTGGGTGGTGAACCGATGCCGCCCCGCGAGGGAGACGCATGCTGCTGGGACTCACCACCGCGCTGGTCGCCACCGTCTGCTTCGGGTTCGGGGCGGTGTTCCAGGCGCGCGGGGCGCGGTCGGCGCCGCGCGCGGACCGGGTGCGCGCGGGGCTGCTGGCCGCGCTGCTGCGGTCCTGGCAGTTCATCCTCGGGACGGCGCTGGACATCCTCGGCTTCGTGCTGAGCATCGTCGCCCTGCGCAGCCTGCCGCTGTTCCTGGTGCAGGCCGTCACCAACGCGAGCCTCGCCGTCACCGCCCTGGCCGCCGTCTGGCTGCTGGGCGCGCGGCTGCGCCGGGGGGACGCGGCGGGCATCGTCGCCGTGGTGGTGGGGCTGAGCCTGCTGGCGCTGGGTTCCGGCAAGGAGGGCCGGGAGTACGCCCCGGCGGCCTTCCACTGGGCGCTGCTGGCGACCACCGCCGTGATGCTGATCGCCGTGCTGGCCCTGGTCCGCCGGGAGGGCACGGCGGCCGCGGCCGGTCTCGGCCTGCTGGCGGGCGTCGGTTTCGGGATCACCAGTCTGGCGGTGCGCGTCCTGGACGCGTCCACGCTCACCGCCGTGCTGACCGATCCGGCCGCGTACGCCCTGGCGGTGGGCGGGTTGGGCGGCTACCTGGCGTACGCGCTCGCCCTGCAGCGCGGCACGGTGACGGCGGCGACGGCGGCCGGGACGGTCGCCGAGACCTTCGGCCCGGCCCTGGTGGGGGTGGTGTCGCTGGGGGACTCCGCGCGCCCCGGGTTCGCCTGGTGCGCCCTGACGGGCTTCGCGGTCGCGGTGGGCGGCACGTTCCTGCTGTCCCGGTTCGGTGAACTGGAGGGTGAGTCCGCAGAACTGTCGGCCCCGCACCCGGATACCGAGGCCGAGGCGGCGGTTCCGCCCCGGTAGCCCGGAAAGCTCCGCCGTGCGAAGGTGACTTGCCGGACAAATCGGACGGCAGGACGCCCACGGACCGGCAGGTGCGCGATGACGGAGGAAGCCGTGACGGCGGAGGAAGCCCAGGCCCGGCCCCGGCACCCGGGGCCGCCCGCCCGCCCCGTCGCGCTGATCACCGGCGCCTCCTCGGGCATCGGCCTGGCCACCGCCACCCGGCTGGCCGACGCCGGCTGGCAGACCCTGCTCTCCGGCACCGACCGGGCCCGCCTCGACGCCCTCGCCGAGCGCACCGGCGGCGTCGCCCTGCCCGAGGACCTGAGCAAGCCGGACGGCCCCACCCGCCTGGCCGAGGCGGCGCTCGCCGCCGCCGGCCGGGTGGACGTCCTGGTCTCCAGCGCCGGCCTCGGCTGGCGCGGCCCGTTCGCCGACACCCCGTCCGACACCCTCGACCGGATGATCGAGGTCAACCTGGCCGCCCCGCTGCGGCTGATCCGCCTGCTGCTGCCCGGGATGCTGGAGCGCCGGCACGGCCGGATCGTGCTGCTCGGCTCGATGGCCGGCCAGGTCGGGGTGCGCGACGAGTCCGGCTACTCGGCCACCAAGGGCGGGCTGACGATGTTCGCCGAGAGCCTCTGGTACGAGCTGCGCGGCACCGGGGTCGGCGTCCGGCTGGTCCTGCCCGGCGCGGTGGACACCCCGTTCTTCGACCGCCGCGGCACCCCGTACCAGCGCGAACGCCCGCGTCCGGTCTCGGCGGAGCGGGTCGCGGACACCGTGGTGGCGACCATCACCACCGAGCGGGACCGCCTCTACGTCCCGCACTGGCTCGGCTTCCCGGCCCGGATCCACGGGGTCGCGCCCGGTGTGTTCCGCCGGATGGCCGCCCGCTTCGGGTGAGCCCCCGGGGCCCCGGAGGCTCCCGGGCCGTCCAGGCTTCGCGGGCCCCCCGAGCCTTGCGGGCGGGCACGGCCCTCGCCCTCGCGGCGGGCCTGGAGTTCCTGCACCTGGCCCCGGCCGCGGTCCGCCTCCCGCCGGTGCGCCGCAGCCTGGCCCGCCGCACCGCCGGGTACGGCAGCGCCCCGGGCCACCTCGCCCTCACCTTCGACGACGGCCCCGACCCGCGCAGCACCCCGTACGTCCTCGACGCCCTCGACGCACTCGGCGCCCGGGCCACCTTCTTCCTGCTCGGCGCGATGCTGGAACGCGCCCCGGCCCTGGGCCGGGAACTGGTGCTGCGCGGCCACGAGGTGGCCGTGCACGGCTGGCACCACCGGCAGCAGTGGTACCCCGCCCCGGCCCGCGACCTGCGCGAACTGCGCCGCGCCACCGGGGCGGTGGCCGAACTGTGCGGCGCCCGCCCGCTCTGGTACCGCCCGCCGTACGGCGTGCTGACGGCCGGTCCGGCGCTGGCCGCCCGCCGACTGGGCCTGCGCAGCGTGCTGTGGACGGCCTGGGGGCGGGACTGGACGGCGGAGGCCACCGGCGAGTCGGTCTTCGCGACCGCCCGCCCCGGCCTCACCGCCGGCGCCACCCTCCTGCTGCACGACTCCGACTGCACCTCCGCCCCGGACTCCTGGCGCGCCACCCTGGCCGCGCTCCCGCTGATCGCCGCGCACTGCCGCGCCCACGCCCTCACCCTCGGCCCGCTGCGCGACCACGCCGTTCCGCCCCTTGCCTGCGGCGCACGGTAGTTGGGACGATCGGCGGGTCGCGCCCACCACCGGGGCGGCTGCGTCGACAACGGGGTGAGCTACCCGTGCCCGACTGGTCAGGCGGACTGGCCCACGCGTCCGTGAACGCCACGGACGGTCCGAAGTACGGGCACTCGGGGCACTCCGGACACCCAGGGCCCGAACTGCTTTCCGAGCTGGTCACCGCCGAGGTCGCCCGGCTGCTCGGCGTGCTCAGGGCAGCCTGAGCAGGCGCCGGCCGGAACCATCGGGGGCCCGGGGAACGCCGCGGCGCTCCCCGGGCCCCGGCGCGTACGCGGACCGGCGGGTACACGGACCGGCGGGTACTCCGGCCCGGGCCCCGGGCCCCGGGCTACGGGCGCCGGCGGCGGCCCCGGGTTCGGCCGGTGGCTTCGCAGTCGAAGGGTCGACCGCGATCGAAAGTGATATGTCACACCCTATTGATTGCGGTGGGTTGTCCATGACACCGTGCCAGGCGAGTCCTCCGTCGCTCGTTCGCGAGGCTCACCCCCACCCCCCACCAAGGAGTGACGATGCGTCACCGACTTCGGCTACCCCGGGCACTGGCCGTGCTCGCCGCCGCGAGTACCGCCATCACCGGCCTCGCCGCCGCCCCGAGCTTCGCCGCCCCCACGGCGCAGGCCGGCCGGCAGGCGAGCCGGGCCGCCCAGCCCACACACCCCGGCGGCATAGCCCCCACCGGCACCGCCTTCGGTCTCAACACCACCGCGGAGACCCAGCCCGGCCGCCTGGCGCCCGCCCAACTCCCGCCGCGCTCACCGCAGTCCGCCGCCCCCCAGGCCCCGACGCCCAAGCTCGCCAAGGCCCCGGCGGCCCGGGCCGGCGTCAGCGGCGCGCACACGGCGGGTACGGCCAACACCTCCTGCACGCCCGCCGACTTCAGCAGCCGGACCGGCGCCGACCTGGTCGGCTACATCGAGGGTTCGTCCATCGACTGCATCAGCTCGCTGTTCCGGATCACCGGCGGCGACGCCCACGGGGTGTTCCAGCAGGGCCAGATGCTCGCCGTCGCCGACGGCCTGAAGAGCGCCGCCGCCTCGTACACCGGCGACAACTCGACCGGCATCTTCCAGCTGGTGTACTTCCTGCAGGCCGGCTACTACGTGCAGTACTACCACCCGGCCGACGTCGGCAGCTACGACGCGACGCTGACCGGCGCCGTGCAGGCCGCCCTCGACGCCTTCGTGGCCAGTCCGCACTTCCTGGACGTCAACGACGGCAACGGCCAGATCGCGGGCCAGGCGATGATCCTCAGCGACAGCGCCAACCTCCAGGCCCACTACCTCGGCACCTACCAGCGGGTGCTGAACGCGTACAACAGCGACTGGGACGCGTCCTGGTACATGGTGAACTTCGCGAACAGCGTGTACACCCCGATCTTCCGCGGCCACCAGAACGCCGACTACGTCGCGGCCGTCACCGCCGACCCGAGCCTGATCAACACCCTCGACAGCTTCGCGCTCAACCACCGCGGCCTGCTCGGCGGCAACAACGCCTTCCTGGACTCCAACGCCGGTCTGGAGACGGCCCGGTTCATGGAGCACCCGGCGCTGGTGAACACCGTCCGGCCGCTGGTCAAGGGCCTGATGGACGTCTCGTCGATCACCGGCCCCACCGCGCCGCTGTGGGTCGGGGTGGCCGGCATGGCCGCCTTCTACGACAAGGCGAACTGCTCGTACTACGGCGTCTGCGACCTGCCGTCGCAGCTCAAGGCCGCCGCCCTGCCGGTCAGCCACACCTGCGACGCCACCCACAGCATCCTGGCGCAGAGCCTGACCGCCGCCGACCTGGCCGCCGTCTGCGCCAGCCTGCAGAACCAGGACCCGTTCTTCCACAAGCTGGTCAAGGACAGCGGCCCGATCCCCGGCCAGTACGAGAACTCGCTGCAGATGGTGGTGTTCGCCTCCCCGCAGGACTACCAGACGTACGCGGGCGGCATCTACGGCGTCAGCACCAACAACGGCGGCATCACGCTCATCGGCGACCCGACCGCCCCCGCCAACCAGCCGATCTCGCTGACCTACCAGAACGGCAACGACGGCTTCACCGCGGGCATCTGGAACCTCAACCACGAGTACACCCACGCCCTCGACGGCCGCCTCGACATGAAGGGCAACTTCACCCAGCAGATCTCCGTGCCGGACGTCTGGTGGATCGAGGGCGTCGCCGAGTACGTCTCCTACAGCTACCGCGACGTCACCGACACCGGTGCGGTGGCCGAGGCGCCCAAGCACACCTACCCGCTCAGCACGCTGTTCCAGAACACCTACGACAACAGCGACACCACCCGCACCTACCCGTGGGGCTACCTCGCGGTCCGCTTCATGGTCGAGAAGCACCCGGACGTCATCCCGAACATGCTGGGCCACTTCCGCACCGGTGACTACGCCGGCGGCTACGCGGTCTACAACTCGATCGGCACCGCGTACGACGCCGAGTTCAACACCTGGCTGGACGCCTGCGCCGCCGGTGCCTGCGTGGTGGGCGGCGCCCCGACCGCGGCCTTCAACGCCGTCCCGGTCGGCCTGAACGTGCAGTTCACCGACCAGTCGACCGAGTCCGGCGGCAGCATCGCCTCCTGGGCCTGGAACTTCGGTGACGGCGCCACCTCCACCGCCCAGAGCCCCGCGCACACCTACGCCGCGGCCGGCAGCTACAGCGTCAGCCTCACGGTGACCGACGGCAACGGCCGGACCAACACCATCAGCCAGTCCGTCACGGTCGGCAGCCTGGCCGGCTGCACCGCCGCCGACACCCGCGTGCTGGACAAGAACTGCTCCCGCACCGGCCAGTCCGCGACCGCCGGCAACCTGGCGTACTACTACATCTACCTGCCGGCCGGCACCACGACCCTGAAGGTCTCCAGCTCCGGCGGCACGGGCACCGCGTACCTGCTCTACAACCCCGACACCTGGGCCACGCCGAACGCCTACACCAACGGCTCGACCACCAACGGCACCACCAGCCAGAACCTGACCGTCACCAACACCACGGCGGGCTACCGCTACATCAGCCTCTACGCCCAGACCGACTTCAGCGGCGTGACCATCACCACCCAGTACTGATCCCCGCCCGCGCGACGGCGGCCCGGAGCGCCCGCTCCGGGCCGTCGCCGTCGTGGAACGGGTTCTACTGGCGCGCCAAGTCGTGGAACAAGGCGGCCGACGAACCCGGCAGGAGCGACAGCTGAGGGCCGCTCACCCCAGCCCCACCCGTTCCAGCGCCGCCCCGAACCCCCGCTGCCAGGCGTCCGGGGCGGCGCCGGGCGACGGTTCGGGTTCCGGCCGGGCCAGCGCCGCGAGCGCGTTGCGGACCACCTCGGCCGGCCGGGCGGTGGCCACGTCGGCGTGGCCGAGCTCCAGTTCGTGCTGGAGGTTGTCCCGCCCGTGGCCCTGGACGACGTCGAGCAGCAGCAGCCGGCGCCCGACGGCCCGGGCCTCGCTGCAGGTGTCGCCGGAGCTGGTGACGACCAGGTCGGCGGCGGCCATCAGGGCCGGGATCCGGTCGGTGTAGCCGAAGGCGTGCAGGCGCGGCTCCCGGCGGGCGGCCGCCCGCAGCCGCTGTTCGAGTTCCCGGTTGCGCCCGGCCACGGCGAGCACGTGCGGCCCGGCGGCGGCCAGCGAGGCGGCGGTGCGGGCGATCGGCCCGAGCCCCCAGGAGCCGGACATCAGCAGCACGCACCCGGCATCCGCCGGCACGCCGAGTGCGGCGCGCGCCTCGGCCCGGCCGGGCGGCCGGTAGAACGGCTGCCGCAGCGGGGCGGGCAGCACGGCGACCTCGGCGTCCGGCCGGTAGCGGCGCACGGCGCAGGCGGCGACCTCGGAGGTGACCAGGAACAGGTCGGTGCCGTCCTGCACCCAGAGCCGGTGCGGCGTGACGTCGGTGCAGAACACGAAGTGCCGGAAGTCCCGCCCCGGCAGCCGGTTGACCGCCGAGGTGGCGGTGGCGAACACCGAGACCACCAGCTGCGGCCGCTGCGCCCCGACCAGTTCGCGCAGCGCCGGGACGAGCCGGCTGCGTGCGGCCGCGTCGGCGAGCAGCGCGAGCCGGGCACCGGGGCGCAGCGCCGAGAAGTGGAAGGCGTCGTAGACCCCGGGCAGGTCGAGCAGCCGCCGGAAGACGGCTTCCCCGGCGGCGCCCGAGCGCTGCCCGAGCAGGGCCATGGCGTCCACGGTGCTGGTGCTCCAGCCGCGTTCCCGCAGGGTGTCGGCGCAGGCCTGGGCCATCACGTCGTGGCCCTGGCCGAGCGAGCCGGAGACCAGCAGGGCGTGCGGCATGGGGCGGCCCCGGTCAGCCGGCGGCGGGCGCGGCGGCGGTGGCCCGGTACCAGTCGGCGTAGCGGTGCACGCCGTCGGCGAAGTTGGTCTTCGGCGACCAGCCGAGCAGCCGCTTGGCCTGGGCGGAGGAGATCCGCCGCCCGGTGTAGTCGGCCTTCCGCCCGTCGATGTGCTCGATGGTGACCGGCCCCAGGAGCCGGTCGACGGTGTCGGCGATGTCGCGCACCGAGACGGCGGTGGAGCCCTCGAGGGCGAAGGTCTGGTCCTCGGCGGCCGGGGAGAGGGCCCGGACGTGGGCGTCGGCGAGGTCCTCGACGTAGACGAAGTTGCGGCTCTGCAGCCCGTCCCCGGCGATGGTGATCGGCCGTCCGTCCAGCGCGGCCTGGACGAACCGCGCGACGACCAGTTCGTCGCGCATCCGCGGACCGTAGGGGATGCCGTAGCGCAGGATGGTGAAGTGCTGCCCGTACAGCTCGCGGTAGCTGTGCACGAGCATCTCGGCGGCGAGCTTGGTGGCCACGTACAGGTGTCCGCTGTGTTCCAGCTCGATCGGTACGTGTTCGTCCAACTCCTGTTCCCCGCCATCGAGTTGATCGTCGGTGAGGGCGGCGCCGTAGACCCAGACGGTGCTCGCCAGCACGGTGCGGCTCAGTCCGCTGCGCCGGGCGGCCTCCAGGACGGCCTCGGTGCCGTCGATGTTGGTCCGCACCGCCCGGACGGGGTCGGCGGAGACCTGCTCGACGTCGGCCATCGCGGCCAGGTGGTAGACGACCTCGCTGCCGGCCAGCGCGGAGGTGAGCGCGGGCAGGTCGAGGACGTCGATCCGGGCGTGTTCGGCGTCGGGGTTGAGGTACTTGTCGGTGGTGTCCACGGCGAGGACCTCGTGGCCGGCCGCGATCAGGTGGTCCACGACGTGTGAGCCGATGAACCCGCAGCCCCCGGTGACGGCTATCCGCACGGTCTTGCTCCCTTCGCTCCGGGCTACCCGGCCATCCGCCGGTGCACGGTCGAGACGGCCTCGATGACCAGCTCCGTCTCGTCCTCGGTCATGTCGGAGTGCACCGGCAGGCAGACCTGCCGGGCGCAGACGTCCTCGGCCACCGGCAGCGGTCCGCCCCGGTAGGGGGCGAGGACCGGCTGCAGGTGCAGCGGCAGGTCGTAGACCTCGCCGGACATCCGCACCCCGTACTCCTCGGCCACCGCCTTCTTGAAGGCGGCGCGGTCGACGCCGGGCGCCAGCAGCGCCACGTACTTGTAGTAGTTGCCGCGGCTGCCGGGCGGTTCGAGCACCGGTCGCAGTCCGTCGACGCCGGCCAGCGCCGCGTCGTAGCGGCGGGCGACGGCCCGGCGGGTCTCGATGAACTCCTTGAGCCGGCGCAGGTGCACCGCGCCGACGGCGGCGTGCAGCTCGCTCATCCGCCAGGAGTAGCCGAGCCGGACGTGGTGGTTGGTGCCGAAGGAGCCCTTGCCCTGGTCGCGGTAGATCCGGGCCTCGTCGCGCAGCTCGGGCGACTCGGTGAGGATCAGGCCGCCCTCGCCGCTGGTGGTGACCTTGGTCGGGTAGAAGGAGAAGGCCCCGGCCAGGCCGAAGGTCCCGGCGGCGCGCCCGCCGCGGCTGCTGCCGTGGGCGTGCGCGGCGTCCTCGACCAGCGGGATGCCGCGCCGGTCGCAGAGCTCGCGCAGGGCGTCCACGTGCGGGGTGACGAGCCCGCCGATGTGGACGAGTACGACGGCCGCGGTATCCGGGGTGAGGGCGGCGGCCAGGGTCTCGGGGGAGAGCGCCAGGGTGTCCGGGTCGACGTCGGCGAACACCGGGCGGCCGCCCGCGTGCACCACGGCGCCGGCCGTGGCGTAGAAGGTGACGGCGGGGACGACCACGTCGCGGCCGCGGACGTCGACGGCGCGCAGGATGATCTCCAGGGCCGCCGTGCCGCTGCTCACCGCGACGGCGTGCGAGGCGCCGTGCTCGGCGGCGAAGGCCTGCTCGAAGCGCTCGGTCCACGGTCCGAGGGTCAGGGCGCCGGTGGTGAGCATCTCGGTCACGGCGTCGGCGACGGCCGCGCGGTCGTTCTCGTCGAACACGATGCGGGCGGCTGGCACGCCCATGGGGCACCTCCGGCGGCGGGCTGGGATCAGCACCGATCGGGACGGGTCGGCTCGAACCGGTGCGAAACGGTCGGGCCAGAGGCCCATCACGCTACTGGGCCGGGGCGGCCGCGGCCCGTCGTCACCGGCCGGCCGGGTGACCCGGGACTGCTCCCGCCGCAGGCCACGGGGGTGCTCCCGGCTGCTCCCGGTGGAGGGCGTGCGCTCCTCCGTACGGGGGAGGGCCGTACTGCGTCCGCAGTACGAAAACGGCCTGCGCAGAGACGACGACGGAGCAGGGGCCGGCGATCAAGGATTGGTCATGCTGCGAGCGGACCGCTTCCGGGCCGCCGCTCCCGCCCGTCCCCGCCTCCGCACCTGTTCCCGAATCGAAGGAGTCCGTTCTCCCGTGGCAACGTTCCTGTACCGCCTGGGCCGCTGGGCCTTCGCACGGCGCCGGCTGGTGGCCCTGCTCTGGGTCGCCGTGCTGGCGGTCGGCGGGGTCCTGGCGGCCAAGGCGCCCGCCGCACCCGACGACGGCTTCTCGATGCCCGGCACGGAGGCGCAGAAGGCCTTCGACCTGATGAACGAGCGCTTCCCCGGCGGCCACGCCGACGGCGCCTCGGCCCGTCTGGTGTTCGTCGCGCCCTCCGGGCAGAAGATCACCGCCGCGCCGAACCAGCAGACCGTGGAGAAGACGGTCGCCGAGCTCGCCCACGGCGAGCAGGTCACCAGCGCGGTGGACCCGTTCAAGATGCCCGGCGCCGTCTCCAAGGACGGCACGACGGCGTACGCCACCGTCAGCTACTCCGCCAAGGCGGGCGAGGTCTCCAAGACCGCCACCGACGCCCTCCAGCAGGCCGCCCAGCACGGCCGGGACGCCGGGCTCAAGGTCGAGATCGGCGGCAACGCCCTGATGGCCAAGCCCGACGCGGGCGGCAGCAGCGAGGCGATCGGCATGGCGCTGTCCGCCGTCGTCCTGGTGATCACCTTCGGCTCGCTGGTCGCCGCCGGCCTGCCGCTGCTCACCGCCGTGATCGGCGTCGGCCTCGGCATGTCGCTGATCACCGCGCTCGGCAGCACGCTCGGCCTCTCCTCGACCACCGGCACGCTCGCCATGATGCTCGGCCTCGCGGTCGGCATCGACTACGCGCTGTTCATCGTCTCCCGCTACCGGGCCGAACTCGCCGAGGGCCGCACCCAGCAGGAGGCGGCCGGCCGGGCCATCGGCACCGCCGGCTCCGCGGTGGTCTTCGCCGGCCTGACGGTGGTGATCGCCCTCGCGGGGCTCTCCGTGGTCGGCATCCCGATGCTCGCCAAGATGGGCATGGCCGCCGCCGGGACGGTCGTCATCGCCGTGCTGGTCGCGCTCACCCTGGTGCCCGCACTGCTGGGCTTCATCGGCCGCAGGGCGCTGCCCCGCAAGGTCCGCAAGGCCCAGGGCGGGGCGCAGCCGACCGGTGCGAAGGAGAACGGCGGCTCCCGCTGGGCCCGGTTCATCGTGCGCCGCCCGCTCGCGGTGCTGCTGCTCGGCGTGGTGGGCCTCGGCGTGCTCGCCGCCCCCGCGCTCGACCTGCGGCTCGGCCTGCCCGGCGACGAGGCCAAGCCGACCTCCACCACCCAGCGCCGCGCCTACGACCTGCTCTCCGAGGGCTTCGGCCCCGGCTTCAACGGCCCGCTGACCGTCCTGGTGGACGTCAAGGGAACGGCGGACCCGAAGGCCGCCGCCGGTGAGGTCGCCAAGAGCGTCTCGGCCGTGCCGGGCGTGGTCACGGTGACGCCGCCGATGTTCAACAAGGCGGGGGACACCGCCCTGCTCAACGCCATCCCGGCCACCGGCCCGGCCGAGACCGCTACCAAGGACCTGGTCCACACCATCCGCGGTCAGGCGGCCGGACTCAAGGCCTCCACCGGGGCGACCGTACTGGTCAGCGGTACGACGGCGATGAACATCGACGTCTCGCAGAAGCTCAGCGACGCGATGCTGCCCTACCTCGCCGTGGTCGTCGGCCTGGCCGTCCTGCTGCTGCTGGTGGTCTTCCGCTCCGTCCTCGTCCCGCTCAAGGCGGCGCTCGGCTTCCTGCTCTCGGTGGCCGCCGCGCTCGGCGCCGTCGTCGCGGTCTTCCAGTGGGGCTGGCTGGCCGACCTGATCGGCGTGGAGCAGACCGGCCCGGTGATGAGCATGATGCCGATCTTCATGATCGGCGTGGTCTTCGGCCTCGCCATGGACTACGAGGTGTTCCTGGTCACCCGGATCCGTGAGGCCTTCGTCCACGGCGAGCAGCCGGGCGAGGCCATCGTCACCGGCTTCCGGCACAACGCCCGGGTGGTCACCGCGGCCGCCTTCATCATGATCGCCGTCTTCGCGGGCTTCATCGGGATGAGCGAACCGATGATCAAGATGATGGGCCTGGGCCTCGCCGCCGCCGTCGCCTTCGACGCCTTCGTGGTGCGGATGACGATCGTCCCGGCCGTGCTCGCCCTGCTCGGCCGCCGCGCCTGGTGGCTGCCGCGCTGGCTCGACCGGCTGATACCGGACGTCGACGTCGAGGGCAGCAAGCTGCACACCGCCGCCCCCGAACCGGCCCCGGTCGAGGAGAAGGAGTCGGTCACCGTCTAGGCCCGGCACCACCCGGCACCACCCGGCCCGGCCCGGGCACCCCCTCCCGGGCCGGGCCCGGCGCCACCCGGGCCGGGCCACCCACCGGGGCGGCCCGGTCCGGCGCCGGTCGGCTCGGACACCGGTTCGAGCCCCACCCGTTACCGTTGCTGTCAGGGCCGCCGCCCGCGCGCGGGCCCCGACCCGGTAGCGCCGCACCCCACCGGGGCGCGACGCGACACCGACTGGCAGAACCCGGCGAGGGTGTCGCCAGGGCACCCCGACCCGGAGAACAGGACGATGAGCGACACCTGGCAGCGCCTGCGCCGTGACCACCCCCGGGCGTTCGACATCGCCGGCGGCACGGCCCTGATCGGGGTCACCGCCCTCGGCGCCACGGTCGACCAGACCAGTGGGCGCTTCGCCCCGGTCGACCCGGCCACCGGCCTGCTCGCCCTGACCGCCGCCGTCGCCGTGTTCTTCCACCGCCGCTACCCGCGCGCCGTGACCGCCGTCACGCTCGTCTGCACCATGGTGCTGACCTGGACCAGCCCCCGGCTCACCCCGATGCTGGCCACCCCGCTGCTGCTCGCCCTGTACTTCCTCGCCACGCGCACCGACCGGGCCACCGCACTGCGCGCCTCGATCGGCACCGCCGTCCTGCTCACCGGGATGACGCTGGTCTTCGGCCCCGGTGGCCCGATCGGCGAGCGGATCGGCGTCCTCGCCTGGGCCCTGCTGCCCGGCGCCCTCGGCGACTCCATCCGCAACCGCCGCGCCCACCTCGCCGCCATCGAGGAACGCGCCGAGCGTGCCGAGCGCACCCGCGAGGAGGAGGCCCGCCGCCGGGTCGCCGACGAGCGGATCCGGATCGCCCGAGACCTCCACGACGTCGTCGCCCACCACATCGCCCTCGCCAACGCCCAGGCCGGCATCGCCGTCCACCTCATGGACAGCCACCCGGTGCAGGCCCGCGAGGTGCTCAGCCACATCACCGACGCCACCGGCTCCGCCCTCCAGGAGCTGCGCGCCACCGTCGGCCTGCTGCGCCGCGCGGAGGAGCCCGCCCCGCTCGAACCCGCCCCCGGCCTCGACCGGCTGCCCGAGCTGATCAACGCCTTCGAACGGGCCGGCCTGCCGGTGCGGCTCGCCGTCGAGGGGGAGGCCCGGCCGCTGTCGCCCGGCGTCGACCTCACCGCCTTCCGGATCGTCCAGGAGTCGCTGACCAACGTCGCCAAGCACGCCCACGGCGCCGACGCCGAGGTCACCCTCTCCTACAGCGGCAGTCGGGTCGCCGTCAGCGTCGCCAACGGCCGCCCGACCAGCGCCGGCCGCCCCCGCACCGCCCTGCTGCCGCCGCCCGCCCCGGGCGAGAGCGGCTTCGGCCTGATCGGCATGCGCGAACGCGCCGGCGCCGTCGGCGGCCGCCTCACCGCCGACCGGAGCTCCGACGGCGGCTTCCTGGTCACCGCCGAACTCCCGCTGCGCACCGGCGCCCGCGAGGACATCACGTCCCGGGCGGCGGACACCGCCCAGCCGGCCGGTCCGGACCGCCCGGCCGACGGCGCCCGCCCGGCGGACGGCGCCCGTGCGGGCGCTGCGGCCCGCCCCGACCTCGCCACCCGCTGGGGCTGCGCCGCCCGCTCCGGCACCTCCCTCGACACCGCCGACGCCGTCACCGCCACCGTCACCGCCACCGTCACCGCCGCCGACGCCGCCCCCGGCACCCCGGCCCACTCCGCCCGACAAGATCGCGCCATCCGGAAGGACAAGGACCACGCATGACCATCCGCGTGCTGCTCGCCGACGACCAGGCCCTGCTGCGCGGCGCCTTCCGGATGCTGATCGACGCGGAGGAGGACATGGAGGTGGTCGGCGAGGCCGCCGACGGCCGGGAGGCCGTGGCACTCGCCCGCGCCACCAAGCCCGACATCGTGCTGATGGACATCCGGATGCCCGGCGCCGACGGCCTCGGCGCCACCGCCGAGATCTGTGCCGACGAGGAGCTGTCCGGCACCCGGGTGCTCATCCTCACCACCTTCGAGATCGACGAGTACGTGGCCCAGGCACTGCGCGCCGGCGCCGGGGGCTTCCTCGGCAAGGGCGCCGACCCGAAGGAACTGCTGGCCGCCGTCCGCACCGTCGCGGCCGGGGACGCCCTGCTGTCGCCCGCCGCCACCCGCGCCGTGATCGAGCAGCTCCTCGCCCAGCCCGATCCGGCCGCCGCCGCGCCCGCCGAGCGGCTCGCCGTCCTCACCGCCCGCGAGCGCGAGGTGATGTCGATGGCCGCCACCGGGCTCACCAACGAGGAGATCGCCGAGCGGATGTTCGTCAGTCCGTTCACTGTCCGCACCCATGTGCACCGGGCGATGTCCAAGCTGGACGCCCGGGACCGGGCCCAGCTGGTCGCGATCGCCTACCAGTCCGGGCTGGTCCCGCCCGGCCGCCCGTCCTGACGGCCCATCGGGCCGCGACGTCGGAGCTGAGAGGGCGTCAAAAGGCCGCCCCGGCATGCGTTCAAGATCCGGTCCTGGCCGAAAAACCGACTCCGAACTGGTGTATCAGCGAGTAGTCTTCCGATGACTCAGAATGAGGAGGATGTTCGTGGAAACCAAGGACACGGCCGGCGAGGTGCGGATTCTCCAGCCGTTGCCCGGGCGCCCGGAGGGCGGATCGCAGGCGTTCGAGCTGCGGCTCGCTCGTCTGCTCCGCGTGCTCGGGGTCGAGGTCGCGACGGGGGTGGACTACGCCGGCGCGGCCCGATGGGAGGTCCACAAGGTGCTCGCCGGGCGGTCCGAGCTGCCCGAGGAGTACTTCGAGCCGCTGCTGGAGGCGGCGGTCCACGACCCCAACCCGAGCTTCAACCGCCGCTTCGTCGAGCCCGCCCTGATCGCCTTCGGCCAGCGCCGGGTCCGCCTGGCCCTGCTCGGCTACCTGCAGACCGGCACCGACCCGGAGCGGGCCGGCGCCGCCCGGGCCTGGTACTGGACGGCGCTGACGGTCGGCGGCGGGCGGAACGCGACCCCGGACGAGGGTGCGACGGTGCGCGACAGCTGGAACCAGGCCGCGCTGCGGGAGTTCGTCGGCAATGAGGACCTGGACGTCCGCCGTTGCATCCTGCCCGGCCTGCCGCTGGTGCCGCGCGCCTATCCGGCCGAGCTGCACGCCCTGGTGGAGGCGGCGGTCGCCATCGCCCGCGCACACCCCGACGAGTACATCCGCCACCGCGCCGAGATCCAGACCGGCCTCTGACCTCCGGGCACGCCCGCTCCGGGTGCGCCCGCCGCTCACCGCCCGCCACTCACCGCCCGGCACTGCCACCATGCCGGCCTGTACGTGTGAACGGGGCCTGTCGGTCCAGTCGCAGTCGTGCCGGACGGGTCGGGGCCGCGCGGGCGGTCGGGGGACTCTTCCGCCCGCGCGGCACCGTTTCCTCCGGGGTGCCAGGCCCTACGGGGGTCAGGCCTGGAGTTCCTTGCGGTCGCTGCCGCCGCTGATCCGGATCTTGCGGGGTTTGGCGGTCTCGGCGACCGGGATGGTGAGGGTGAGTACGCCCGCCTCGTAGGCGGCGGTGATGCGCTCGGCGTCGAGGGCGTCTCCGAGGAACAGCTGCCGGGAGAAGACCCCGAGGGGGCGTTCGGAGAGCTGGACCTCGGCGTCGGCGCCGCGCCCCGTGGGACGGCGCTCGGCCTTGACGGTGAGCGTGTTCTTCTCGACGTCCAGGTCGATCGCCTCCGGGCTGATGCCAGGAAGGTCGAACTGGACGTAGAACGTGTCGCCGTCGCGCCAGGCGTCCATCGGCATGGCGGACGGGCGCGACCACGTGCCGGTCGTGCCGAAGAACTGCTGGGTGAGACGGTCCAGCTCGCGGAAGGGGTCGGTGCGCATCAACATCGTCGAGTACCTCCTCGTCGAATCAACGGGCGACTTCGACGCGCTCACACACCCGCCAAGTGTCATCCGTTCGGTGACAGATTGCACCTGTCGCTGAACGGATGACAGGGCGGATGGCCAGGCGTCTGGGGAAACAGGGGCCCCGGTGCCGGTGGCCTCCGTGGACAGGTCACCGGCGACCGGGGTGCCGCGCGGCGCGGGCGGGCGGTCGCCGCCATGGCGCGGTTGCAGACGGCGGCGCAGCCGGTGCGGAACCCCGCGCGGCGGGGTGTCGGGCCTCGCGGCTCACGCCGCCGCGGGAACGGCCTGTCCGCTCTCCACGGGCGACGACTCTCCGGCCCCACCGGTCTGGACGGTGATCTTGCGGGGCCGGGGGGCCGCCGTGGCGGGGACGGTGAGGGTCAGGACGCCATCCTGCAGGTGGGCCGTGATACGGCCCGGGTCGAGGCTGTCGGCCAGCTGGATCCGGCGCTCGCACACGCCGTGGGAACGCTCGGCGAGCCGGGTGCGCGCATTCTCGCCACGCGGAGCGGGACGGCGTTCGGCCTTCACGGTCACCACCTGGCCGAGTGCGTCGACCTCGATCGCCTCCAGCGGGACGCCGGGCAGGTCGAGCGCGATCACGAAACGGTCGTCCTCGCGCCAGGCGTCCATCGGAATCGGGGCCGGCCGCGACCAGGGCCCCGGGGGCGCCTGGTGGGTCACCGCAGTGCGCATGGACATCGTCGGACACCTCCGGTTCAAAGGTTTCGTTCGCACCGGTGCGGCGCGACACGAAACCGTTGTAGCATGTCATCCAGACGACGACAAACACCCAGTCAGCGAAAGGGTGACGACATGGATGCGCAGGACACCGGCACGGCCGGGGTCGGCCCGGCCTCGTTCCTGGCCGCCGCCGCCGCGCTGGGCATGATGGACGCCGCCGCCCGCACCGCCCGCCACGCACCCCCGGACGACGCAGGCCAGCGCGACCCGGCGCGGGCCCTGTCCGCGCTCCTGATGCTGCGCCACCTTCGCGAGGAACTCGCCGGCTGGGAGACCGGCCTGATCGAGACCGCCCGCGGCGCAGGCGCCACCTGGGCCGACCTCGCCGAACCGATGGGCGTCCAGAGCCGCCAGGCCGCCGAGCGCCGCTACCTGCGCATGCGCCCCGACGCCGACGCCGGCACCCAGGCGGGCAGCACCGGTGAGCAGCGGGTCCAGGCCGCACGCGACCAGCGCGCCGCCGACCGCGCGGTGACCACCTGGGCCCGCGACAACGCCGCGGACCTGCGCCGCCTCGCCGGACAGATCGGCGCCCTGGACGGCCTCACCACCTCGGCGGCCCCCGCCGTGGGGCGCCTGCTGGACGCACTCGGCGACAACGACCCCGCCCGCCTGCTCGCCCCGCTCGCCGAGACCCGGCCTTTCCTGGAGGCGGACCACCCGGCGATCGCCGACCGCCTCGATGAGCTGACCGCCCGAACCGACCAGCTGCGCGCCGCCAGCGGGCGGCAGCGCCGTACGCCCCCGGCCGGTCCGTGACCGCCCCCGCAGTCGCGGCCCGGCGGGGTCGCGGACCCGTGCGAGTCGACGGCCTGAGCCCTCGTGTGAAGACCATCCGTTTCCGATCCCAGCCGACGCCCATGACACCAGCCGACCTGCAGCAGTTGCTGATCACACACGCCCCGGACATACCGGGCATCGCCGCCGCCGAGAGGCGGAACGACGACAGCCCCTACGGGCTGACCGTGACCCTCGAAGGCGGTGGGCAGGTGTGGTGGACCATCACCGGGGCCGGCGGCCCTGCCCCGACCCGGGCCGCCGTCGGCCCGGCCCACGAGGAGACCCAGGTGCCGGACCTGACAGGCCGGCCCGTGGCGGTGGCCCTCGTCGAGCAGGCCTTGGTCGCCACCGCCGTGGCCGGCGACCCGTCCGGTGATGTTGTGCGCGTCGACCGGTACAGCACTCACCCGGACCCGCCGGCGGTGCGCTACGGCGCAACGCTGGAATGCCGCGACGGCTGGAAGCTCTTCCTGTCCTGCTATGGCACCGCCCGGCCCGGCACCGCCCGTCCCGAGCAGCCCTACCAGCCCCTCAGCCACATCTGAACACCCCGGAGCCGGCCGCGCGCTACGCCCGTCCGGCCCCGGCAGCCCGACCCGACCCGCACCCTTTCCACCGAAGGAGACGCCTCCCGTGGCCAGCCCGACCGAGACGCTGGAGTTCCAGGCGGAGACCCGCCAGCTGCTGCAGCTGGTGATCCACTCGATCTACTCGAACAAGGACATCTTCCTGCGCGAGCTGATCTCCAACGCCTCCGACGCCCTCGACAAGCTCCGTATGGAATCCCTCACCGACACCGATCTCGAGGCCGACACCTCGGACCTGCACATCACGCTGGAGGTCGACAAGGCGGCTCGCACGTTGACGGTGCGGGACAACGGCATCGGGATGACCCGCGAGGACGTCGTCGACCTGATCGGCACCATCGCGAAGTCCGGCACGGCGAGCCTGCTGGCCAAGATCAAGGAGGCCAAGGACGCGGACGCGGCGCAGAACCTGATCGGCCAGTTCGGCGTCGGCTTCTACTCGGCGTTCATGGTCGCCGACAGGGTCGCCCTGCGCACCCGCCGGGCCGGCACCGAGCAGGGCACCGTGTGGGAGTCCGACGGTGAGGGCACCTACACGATCGCGGAGGCCGACGGCCTGCCGGTGGGCACCTCGGTCACGCTGCACCTCAAGCCGGCGGACGGCGAGGACGGGCTCGGCGACTACCTCGCGGCGTGGAAGATCCGCCAGATCGTCAAGCAGTACTCGGACTTCATCCGCTGGCCCATCCGGATGGCCGCCGAGCCCGCCGCCGAAGCCGCCGGCGCCGACGCCGGATCCGGTGCCGTGGATGAGACGGTCGACGGCGCCCCCGCCGCGCCGGAGACGCTGAACTCGATGAAGGCCCTGTGGGCCCGCCCGCGCAGCGAGGTGACCGAGGCCGAGTACCACGACTTCTACCGGCAGATCAGCCACGACTGGCAGGCCCCGGCCGAGACCGTCCACATGCGCGCCGAGGGCACTTTCGAGTACGAGGCGCTGCTGTTCATCCCCGCCCACGCCCCGTTCGACCTGTTCTCCCGCGACACCAAGCGGGGCGTGCAGCTGTACGTCAAGCGCGTGTTCATCATGGACGACTGCGAAGCGCTCATGCCGAACTACCTGCGCTTCGTCAAGGGGGTCGTCGACGCCCACGACCTGTCGCTGAACGTCTCCCGCGAGATCCTGCAGCACGACCGCCAGATCACCGCGGTCCGCCGGCGCCTCGTCAAGAAGGTCCTCGGCGCCCTCAAGGACATGCGGGCCAAGGACGGCGAGACCTACGCGAAGGTGTGGGAGCAGTTCGGCCGGGTGATCAAGGAGGGCCTGCTCGAGGACCGCGACAACACCGACGCGCTGCTGGATCTGGTCTCCGCCGCCTCCACCCACGACGCGCAGCGGGCGACCACGCTGCGCGAGTACGTCGGGCGGATGAAGGACGGCCAGGACACCATCTACTACCTGACCGGCGAGAACCGCCAGATGGTGGAGAACTCCCCGCACATGGAGGCCTTCACCGCCAAGGGCTACGAGGTTCTGATCCTCACCGACCCCGTCGACGAGGTCTGGACCGACCAGGTCCCCGCGTTCGAGGGCCACCGCTTCCAGTCCATCGCCAAGGGCCAGGTCGACCTCGGCGACGACGCCGACGCGGACGGCGGTGACGAGGCGAAGGCGGAGAAGGCCCGGCGCGAGGAGGACTTCGCCGACCTCCTCGGCTGGCTGGGGACTGCCCTGGCCGAGCACGTCAAGCAGGTCCGCCTCTCCACCCGGCTCACCACCTCCGCCGCGTGCCTGGTCGGCGACGCCCACGACCTGACCCCCACCCTGGAGAAGATGTACCGGGCCATGGGCCAGGACCTTCCCGCCGTGAAGCGGATCCTCGAACTCAACCCCACCCACCCGCTCATCACCGCCCTGCACCAGGCCCACCGGGCGAAGCCCGACGACCCGGCCCTCGCCGACATCGCCGAACTCGTCCACGGCAGCGCCCTGCTGGCCGAGGGCGGCGACCTGCCCGACCCGGCCCGCTTCACCCGCCTCCTGACCGACCACCTCACCCACACCCTGTAGCCGTCCGAGGGTGCGGCGCGCCGTTGCCGGCCGCGGCAAGCCGGCGGCCCGGGGGGGTCGCCGCCGCGCGGCGGGAGACTACCTCGCGCACGGGCATCGCAAAATCTATCCGCGCCGGAGTAGACATTGCTCGCGGGTGGGTCTAACGTTTCTCTCGTAGACAGCAGTCGGCGATACCGGCCAGACACGAACTGGCCGGGGTTGTTGGACAGAAGTTCGCAGTTCGGTCCGGCAGTGGAGTTCCGAAGCCAGGCAGGTGCAGGGCGGCGACGGGACTGGCTGCCGGACCGGGCGGCCCGCAGTCATGAGGGGCTGCCACCAGCGGTACCAGTAGTACGCAGTTCAGTGAGTGCAGTACCGGCAGTACCAGCAGTACGGAAAGTGACAGTTCAGTACAGAGGATGAACGGAGGGCGCAAGCGCCATCAGGATCGCCCGGCCCGTGAACACTCGTCCGGGCGGACACCGCAGACCCCAACGCAAGGACGGTGGTTTCCGGTCACGCATATGCGATCCCCGCTCACCCCTTTCCCGGGGCGGTGCGGAAGTAGAAGGGCCGGCCCAGGCCGGTAGATGGTGTTGTTCCCCTTCGGGGCCCCGGAGCCGACACGGCCCCGGGGCCCCTCGACGCGTTCTCCCCGAGAACCAGAGAGGTGCAGTGACTACAACGGCCAGCCCCGACACACCCGACAAACTCGACGACGACGACTACCCCGCCTTCACCATGGGCCGCGCCGCCGAGATGACCGGCACCACCCCGGGCTTCCTACGGGCCCTCGGCGAACACCGCCTCATCACCCCGCTACGCTCCGAAGGCGGCCACCGCCGCTACTCCCGCTACCAACTGCGCATCGCCATGCGCGCCCGCGACCTCGTCGACCAGGGCACCCCCATCGAAGCCGCCTGCCGCATCGTCATCCTCGAGGACCAGCTAGAGGAAGCCCTGCGCCTCAACGAACAGCTCCGCCGCACCCAACAGCGCCAGGAACCCGCCGCGGGCACCTGACCCGCCCGCCAGGCCGCCCCGCGAGCGAGAAGCCCCGGCCCTCACGGCTGCCGTAACGGCAGCCGTGAGGCTCGTGACTGCCATGGCTGCTGCCCGGGCCCTTGGGCCCGAAGAGGCGGTGTCATATTCTGTGGGGCATGTCGAACCCTGACAGGCTGCTCGTCGACATCGCCGCGATGGTCGAGTCCGAGCACAGCAATCAGATGTCCCTGACCGTGGTGGTCCCCGGAGCCGTGATCACCGGCAGGCTCGCGCCGGTGTCCCTGTGGCTGGAGCGGGTGGCGGAGGTCCTCCAGGCTTCGGAGCACCTGAAGCCCTTCGCCGCCCTCTTCGCCCCGTCGGCCGACGGCCGGCCCGAGCGGCCCACCCATCTGCACCTCCACCGGGCGAAGATCCTGCAGGGCGACTTCGGGCTGCCCCACACCGGCGGCATGTACCGCATCGCCATCGAGGACGTCAGCAGTTGGACGGTCGGGGACCTCAGCTACTCCGATTCCTGATCGCACAGCAGGCCGAGTGGCCGCCCGGCTCGGCACCCTGTCCCCCCGCAGCAGTACGGTGGCCGGGGCCACGACGGGCGCAGCCGGCAGGTAGGGCGGCGGGCCAGGGGCACCGCACCGCACCGAACCGGACAGAAGGGCTTGGGTCGTGGCAGCAGGCCACCACCCAAGCCCTTCATCGCGACGCCCCGGGAAGCTTCCGGGAGGCTGCGGGCCGGGAACCGGCGGTCCGTCGCGGGCCCGCCGACGGTACCGCTCACCTGGTCACCGCCCGGAGCCTCGACTTCCCGTCGGCTCGGTGGGGTGGCCCGGCGGTTCAGCGTTCCTCAAGGTCCGGGACGACCTTGCGCAGTCGGTCGGCGCTGATCGCGCCGGCGCGCAGGAGTACGGGGGCCGTGCCGGTGATGTCCACGATCGAGGACGGCACGGACGCGGGCGTCGGGCCCGCGTCCAGGTAGACGGCCACCTGCTCGCCGAGCATGCCCTGGGCGGCGTCGTTGTCCTGCGGGGAGGGGTGCCCGGTCAGGTTGGCGCTGGAAACGGCCAGCGGTCCGGTTTCCGCGAGCAGGTCGAGGGCGACCGGGTGCGCGGGCATCCTCACCGCCACGGTGCCGTTCGTCTCGCCGAGGTCCCACTCCAGGGACGGCTGGTGCCGGGCCACCAGGGTCAGCCCGCCCGGCCAGAACGCGTCCATGAGGTCCCGCGCGCGCTGCGGAAGGCCGTCGGCCAGGGCGTCCAGGTCGGCGGGCGTGCCGACCAGCACCGGGGAGGGCATCTGCCGGCCCCGGCCCTTGGCTTCGAGCAGTCGCGCGACGGCCTCAGGGCTGAAGGCGTCGGCCCCCACGCCGTAGACGGTGTCGGTGGGCAGTACGACAAGCTCACCCCGACGAACCGCCGAAACGGCCTCGTGCAGACCCCTGGCACGTTCGAAGGAATCCGAGCAGTCGAAACGACGCGACATCGCAGTTCTCCAACCCGGCGGGATCCCCGCCGCTTTTCCTCCCGCGCCGAAGAACCCGGCACGGCCCACGCCGGCCACGTTACCCGGCACCCGGATGCCGCCTCGGAACGGGTGAGCCGCCGGTTGCCCGACGGCTCACCCGTTCCGAGGCTCCCGCCCCGACCGGTGCGGGTCAGGCGGCGGCGGGGGTGAGGTCGGCGCGGCCGAACAGGAGAGCGTAGCCGCGGGGGAGGTAGGCGAGGAGGCGGTCGGTGAGCTCCTCGCCGGCGAGATCGGTGACTGCGGCAAGGACGCAGGAGGCGTCCCAGCGGGCACCGGCGAGGGTGGTGTTGAGGTTGCGGGCGACGGCTTCGACGAAGGCGGGGGCGGTGACCGGTTCGGTCAGGGGGATCGGGGCGACGAGGGCAGCACGGGCGCGTTCGGGCAGGGCGGCCGCCAGGTCGCAGCGTTCGTCGCCGGTGAGCTGGGAGCCGAGTATGCCGAGAACGGCGTCGAGGACGTGTTCGGCTTCCCGGTCGCTGTCGTAGCGCCCGAGGCCGCGGACCTGTTGGACGAGGTGGTGCCAGGTCATGTCGAGTGCCTTCCGTACGTGGCAGGCCGCTGTGGGGCGGCACGCGTGGGTCAGGGCCGTCGGCCGGGCTGGGGGCGGCCGAAGAGGACGTCGTAGCCGGGCGGCAGCTGGAACAGCACGCGCTCCATGAGGTCGTCACCCGCGGCATCGGCGGTGGTGGACAGCACGGCGCCGATGTCCCACACGGCGGTGGCTTCGGTGGCGCCCTCGATCCACGCGGCGGTGGCGCGCACGAACCGTTCCGCGGTGAGCGGTTCGGCGGCCTGCAGCGGATTGAGCAGGACCAGGGCGAGGGTCTCGGGCAGCCGGGCCGCGAGATCGGCACGGACCCGCCCGACCAGGTGTGCGCCGAGCAGGGCGAGCACGACGCGGGCCGCGCGCTCGGCCTCCTGGGCGGTGGCGTATTCGCCGCGTTCCTGGACGCGCTCCAAGAACGTCTCCCATCGCAGGGTCACCTCGCATCTCCCTCCATCCGGGCGGGCGCGGCGAGCGCCCGCAGTCAGGGTTCGACGACCAGCCGCCGGTTCAGGCCGGTGAGCTTGAGCAGACGCAGCACCCGGGGGCCTGCCCCGCGCAGGATCAGGCGCGCGCCGAGGCGGTCGGCCTGGTTCTGGGCGTGCACCAGCGCGCCCAGGCCCGAACAGTCCATGAACTCCACCCCGGACAGGTCGAGCACCACCTCTCGGTACGCCCGAAGTGCTGCGCTCAGACTCCGGCGCAGCTCGGGGGCGGTGCAGAGGTCGAGGTCACCGCAGGCGGTCACCAGGGCGGCTGCCGTGTGAAGGGTGCGCATGGCGTTCTCGCTGCTACTTCGGCCTGCACAACGCTCGGCGTACTCGGGGGCGGGTTCGGGTGCGGCCCGGCGGTGGGCTGTCCCGCGCGGCACGGGGGAAGCCGCGCAGGACAGCCCCGCTTGCGGGGGGTCAGGCCTGGATCTGCCTGCGCTGGTCGCGGTGGCTGATCGCGATCTTGCGGGGCTTGGCCTTCTCGGCGACCGGGATCTTCAGCGTCAGCACCCCGGCGTCGTAGTCGGCGCTGATCCCCTCGGGGTCGAGGGTGTCGGACAGCATGACCTGGCGGGAGAACACGCCGAGCGGGCGCTCGGACAGCTCCCACTTCACGTCCTCGCCCTCGTGGCGGGGGCGGCGTTCTGCCTTGACGGTCAGCATGTTCCGCTCGACGTCGATGTCGATCGCCTGCGGGTCCACCCCGGGCAGGTCGAAGGAGATCACGTACTCGTCGCCCACGCGGCAGGCGTCCAGCGGCATCGGGGCCGGACGCGACCATGTGCCGTTCGTGCCCAGGAACTGCTGGGTCAGGCGGTCCAGCTCGCGGAACGGGTCAGTGCGCATCAGCATCGCGAAACACCTCCAGTGGCCAAGGGTTGCCAGTGCGCTTCACCTGAATCCGTTCTAGCATGTCATCCATCCGATGACAAGCTCCCGAGCCATCCATAGGATGACGCCGATGCGTGAGACACCCGCCCTGTGTCCGCGGCCCCCTGGTCACCCGGCCCGGGGGCCGGGTGCCGAGGAGGCCCCGGTCAGCCGGTCAGCCGGTCTTGACGGTGATGTCGCCGATGTCCGTCCCCAGGTCGAGCTTGTACCTGCCGTTGGGGTCGTTCTGGACGCCGATGTGCTTCTCGCCGATGTCCGTCCCGGCGCTGACGTGGTAGGAGCCGGTCGGGACGGTGACGTGGATCTCCCCGTTGGAGGTGGTGGCCTTGATGTCCTGGGCCTTGCCGGGGGTGAGGTTGATCCCGCCGTTGTCCGTCTTGGCCTGGATCCGGTCGCCCTTGAGCGAAGTGCCCTTGATCTCACCGTTGTTGGTGCGCACGTCGACCGTGCCGGTGGCCTGGTCGACGGAGATGTCGCCGGAGTCGGTGCGCACCGAGACCTCGCCGACCTGCGAGAGGTGGATCCCGCCGGCGGAGGTGCTGCCGCTGATCGGCAGCCCGGCCGGGAGCTCGACGGTGTAGTCCACCGAGCAGTTGTGCCCGCAGCCGCCGAGGACCAGTGTCCCGCCGTCGACCCGGGTGGTGGTGCCGGGCTTGCCGCTGTGGTAGGTGATCTTCCGGTGGACGGAGACGCCCCCGGTGCCGGACTTGCCGTGGACGGTGACGTCCCCGGAGGAGTTGTCGAGCTTGATCGCGGTGACCTTGTCGGAGACGGTCGCGTCGTCGCTGAACGAGGTGCCGACCGGATCGCAGGCGGTGAGCACCCCGGTGGCGATCCCGGCGGCCAGGACGGCCCCGGTGTAGCGGTAGGTGTGGCGGCGGTGGGCGTAACGGCGGTGGTGGACCATGGTGTTCCCCCCATGTCATGCGCGTACGTGGCGTGCTGACCCCGTGTGACCGCCCCGGACCGGGGCCGTCCCGTCGACAGTAACCGGGGGTGCGGGGCCGGGTCGGTGGTAAAAACCCCCCAATCCGAGGTGCCGCCGGCGCTACCTTCAGCCCGAGCCCCGCCCCCGCCGCGCCCCGGATGTCCCTCTCGTCGCGCCCCGACGCCCGTACCGGCGCAGGATGGGTACTCCGGGGGCCGAAAAGGGGCTGACACCAGTGCCAGCGTGCGACACGGGAGGTCCGAGGCCATGGGAATCGCTATGGCAGACATCCGCGAGTGGCGGGGCCAGGACGTGGTCGACGAGAAGGGCAAGCGGATCGGCACGCTGGAGTCGGTCTACGTCGAGACGTCCACCGACGAGCCGTTCTTCGCCACCGTCACGATCGGCGTGATGGCCAAGCGCCGCCTGGCCTTCGTCCCGCTGGAGGGATCGGTGGCCGGTCCGGCCTACCTGCGGGTGGCGTACCCGCGGAGCAAGGTCAAGGACGCCCCGGCGATCGGCACGGACGACATCCTGCCCGCCGGCGACGAGCCCGAGGTCTTCGCCTACTACGAACTGCCGTACGCGACCGGCGCCGGGGGCGAGCGGCGGCTGGCCCGCCGCTGATCGGCAGCGCCTCGCGACGATCTTCGTCCAGCCGGGAATGAATACCCCGCCGGGTACACTTGTCCATCGACAGTCGAAGTGAAAGGCGGCCCGGACATGCAGGTGGACGAGGAGGCGGTCGGCGCGGTCCTGAACCGACTGCGTCGGGCCCAGGGCCAGTTGGCCGGAGTGATCGCGATGATCGAGGCGGGGCGGGACTGCAAGGACGTGGTCACCCAGCTCGCCGCCGTCTCGCGCGCCCTGGACCGGGCCGGGTTCAAGATCGTGGCGAGCGGCATGCGCCAGTGCATGGCCGCCGCCGACGAGGACGGTGCGCCGATGAGCGAGGCCGAGCTGGAGAAGCTCTTCCTCGCCCTGGCCTGAGCGCGCCGGCAAGGCCGCCCCCGGAGGGCCGCGACGGATCGTCCGTCGCGGCCCTCCGCGCATGTCCGGACCCGTCCGCGGATCGATCCGCCACGGAGTTCCCGAACCGCCCGATGCCCCGTCACGCGCCGTTCACGTCCCGGTCGCTGGCCTTCGGATGAATGAGCCCGCCCGTAGTTGTACAGCCAACTGCGGGCGCCCTCCCTCCCAGCCTCCGTGACCAGCCGCGTGCGGCCCCGGCGCCGTCCCCCGGCGGACCGGGACCGCCGGCGGCGGACAGGACAACCGTGGCCGCAGGCAGCGCCCTGACCCCGACCTCATCCAGCAGCCCCGCCGAAGGCGACCGGCTCACCTTCCACTGGACCACCGATGCTCCCGACGCCAAGAACTGGGTCGGCATCTACGACGGCAGCCGTCAGCCCGGCACCGGCTCCTCGCTGCTCTGGAAGTACACCCCCGGCACCTCCGGCGACGTCCAGCTCGACACCTCCGCGCTGACCGGCGGCCCGTACACCGCCTACCTGCTCGCCAAGGACGGCTACGGCATCCTCGCCCGGACCGCTCCGTTCAGCTTCCGCCCCAAGCCCCCGGTGGTCCGCCCGCACGCCGCCGTCGACTCCTTCACCGCCACCCCGGTCGCCCCCGGCGCGGCCGTGCGGATCAAGCTCGGCGGCCTCTGGTCCCGCCCGGCGGGCAACGCCCCCGGCTCGGCGGCCTACCGCAAGCTCGGCGGCGCGGCCTGGGCCTCGGTCGCCGCCGACGGCACCGTCACGGGCACGGCGCCCGCCGCCGGCCGCAACCCCGAACCGGTCGTGGTCGGCGTCAAGGACAGCACCGGCGCCACCGACACGGTCACCGTCCTGGTCCCGGTGGTGGACCAGGCCGCCCCGGCCCGGCTCAAGGCCGCCAGCTGGAACCTGCACGACGCCGGCACCGGCTACACCGACGCGTTGGAGAAGCAGCTGCGCGTAGTCCTCGCCCAGGGCCTGGACGTGCTCGCCCTCCAGGAGACGGGCGGCGAGCGGGCCAAGACCCTGGCCGACGCGCTCGGCTGGTACGCCCTCCAGAGCCCGGGCAGCGTCGGCATCCTCAGCCGCTACCCGCTCACCGAACCGACCGCGGCCACCGCCGAGTTGCCCGCCGTCGCGGCCACCGTCCAGCTGCCCGGCGGCCGCAGCGTCCGGTTCTGGGCCGCGCACCTCGACGAGGCGGGCTACGGCCCGTACGCCGTGCAGGACGGCGGCACCGCCGCCCAGGTGCTGGCCGCCGAGAACGCCTCCCTGCGGCTCAAGCAGGCGAAGGCACTGGCCGCCGCGGTGCGCGCGGACGCCGCCCGGCGCGTGCCGGTGGTCCTGGCCGGGGCGCTCTCCTCGCCCTCCCACCTGGACTGGACGGCCGCCACCGCCGCCGCCCACCAGGGCGTCGGCGCGCTCGCCTGGCCGGTCACCACCGTGCTGCAGGCCGCCGGGCTGACCGACACCTTCCGCGAGGAGAACCGCGACCCGGCCAAGACCCCGGGCGCGACCTGGTCGCCCACCCGCAAGCGGCGCGGCGACCGCCCCGAGCCGCAGGACCGCATCGACTTCGTCCAGTACGCCGGAGCGCTGAAGCTGGTCGAGGCGCACACCCTGGTCGCCGACTGGCCCCAGCCGGAGCCGAACGCCGCCGCCAACGAGTGGCCCTCGGACACCGCCGCCGCCGTCGCCACCTTCCAGCTCTGAGAGGCCAGTTCGTGATGCCCGAGCTCTCCCGCCGCACCTTCGTCGGCGCCACCGCGGCCGTCGGCGCCACCGCCCTGACCGGCCTGTCCGCCACCCGGGCCGACGCCGCCCCCGCCGCCGCGCCCGACGTTGCCCTCACCGGCACCATCAAGGACGTCAGGCACGTCGTCGTCCTGATGCAGGAGAACCGCAGCTTCGACCACTACTTCGGCACCCTGAGCGGCGTACGCGGCTTCGGTGACAAGCAGGCGCTCCAGTTCCCGGACGGCACCGACGTGTTCCGCCAGCCGGACAGCCGCCGCAGCGACGGCGGCGCGATGCTGCCGTACCGGATGGACACCTCGAAGTACAACGCGCAGAACGCCGGCGGCCTGGCCCACGACTGGGCGACCGGCCACCAGGCCATCAACAACGGTGCGATGAACAAGTGGATCGCCGCCAAGGGCGAGCGCACCATGGGCTACTTCACCCGGGACGACATCCCCTACCAGTACGCCCTGGCCGACGCGTTCACCCTCTGCGACGCCTACTTCACCTCGCTGGCCGGCCCCACCGACCCCAACCGGCTCTACCTGTGGACCGGCACCGCCGGACCCGGCCGCGACGGCACCACCGGCCCGTGGATCGACAACACCCCGGTCACCGACAACCCCGTCGCCGACTGGACCACCTACGCCGAGCGACTCCAGGCGGCGGGCGTCAGCTGGCGGGTCTACCACAACCCCAGCAAGGACGACCGCACCGGCGACTACGACGACAACGCCCTCTCCTACTTCAAGCAGTTCCACAACTTCCCGCAGGACGACCCGCGTTACATCAACGCGATGACCAAGTTCGACCCCACCGACTTCGACCGCCACTGCAAGGACGGCACCCTGCCGACCGTTTCCTGGCTGGTCGCCCCCTACCTGTTCTCCGAGCACCCGGAGGCCGGCCCGGCCTACGGCGCGCACTGGGTGAACCAGGCGCTGCAGTCGCTGATGTCCAACCCGGACGTCTGGCAGCACACCGTCTTCCTGGTCATGTACGACGAGAACGACGGCTACTTCGACCACATGGTCCCGCCCACCCCCGAACCCGGCACCCCCGAGGAGTTCACCCAGGGCCGCGCCATCGGCCTCGGCAACCGCGTCCCGCTCTGGGTGGCCTCCCCCTGGTCGCGCGGCGGCTGGGTCAACTCCCAGGTGTTCGACCACACTTCGGTGCTGCGCTTCATGGAGCTGGTGACCGGTGTGGCCGAGCCCAACATCTCCGCCTGGCGCCGGGCCGTCTGCGGTGACCTCACCAGCTGCTTCGACTTCGCCGCCCCGGACACCTCGATCCCGAAGCTGCCCGACACCAACGCCCTGATGGCCAGGGCCGACGCGGGCACCAAGCTGCCCGGCGTCGCCCTCCCGGCCGTCGGCGCCCAGGCGATGCCCGTCCAGGAGCGCGGTGAGCGCCCGCACCGCCCGCTGCCCTACCAGCCGTGGGCCGACATCGCGGTGGACCGCAGGACCGGCAAGGTCACCTGCACCATGAGCAACGACGGTTCGGTGGCCTTCCCGTACACCGTCTACCCGAACATCCTGCTCCCGTTCGCGGGCACCCCGTACACCGTCGCCCCCGGCGCCGCCGCCAGCTACGTCTGGGACGCGGCCGCCACCGACGGCCGCTACGACTTCACCGTGCACGGCCCGGACGGCTTCGTGCGCCGCTTCGCCGGGACGGTGGTCCGGGACGGGCAGGACGGCCAGAACGACATCGGCGTCCCGATCGTCACCGCCGACCTGCGCGGCAGCCTCAAGCTCACCCTCCAGGTGGCCAACGACGGCCTGACGGACGTGGCGTTCACCGCCGCGCCCAACGACTTCGCGGGCAGCCCGCAGACGGTCTGGGTCAAGCCCGGCAAGCAGGTCGACCTGGACTGGCCGCTGGACAAGCAGGGCCGCTACGACGTCGTGGTCACCGCCCACACCGGCCAGCGCTTCGTCCAGCGCTACGCGGGCTGGGTGCACTGACCGAAGCGCACGGGCACGAAGCGCACGGACCCGAAGCGCGCGGGCACGAAGCGCACGGACCCGACCCGGGCCCGGCCGGGGCGCCGATCCGGTGACCCCCGGCCGTGGCTCGGCCGCCCCGGCCGGGCCCGCCGCTACCGTCGGGCGCATGCAGAAGATCACCACCTTCCTCTGGTTCGACGACCAGGCCGAAGCGGCCACCGCCCTCTACACCTCGCTGTTCCCCGACTCCCGGATCACCAAGGTCACCCGCTACGGCGAGGGCGCCCCGGTGCCGGCCGGCACGGTGATGACCGTCGAGTTCGAACTCGCCGGCCGGCCCTACACGGCGCTCAACGGCGGCCCCCGGTTCAGCTTCACCGAGGCGATCTCGCTCCAGGTCGAGTGCGAGGACCAGCGGGAGGTCGACGAACTCTGGGCGAAGCTCACCGCCGACGGCGGCCAGGAGGGCCCGTGCGGCTGGCTCAAGGACCGCTACGGCCTCTCCTGGCAGATCACCCCGCGTGTCCTGCTCGACCTGGTCGGCGGCGAGGACCGGGCCAAGGCCGACCGGGTGTCGGCAGCCATGATGCGGATGGGGAAGATCGAGATCCAGCCGCTGCTCGACGCGGCCCGGGGCTGAGGCCGTGACCGCCTTCAGCCACCGCAGCACCGTCTACCTGCGCGCCACCCCGGAGCGGGTCTGGCACGCGCTCACCAACGCCGACGAGTCCGGCCTCTACTGGGGCCACCGCAACGTCTCCACCTGGCTGCCCGGGGCGCCCTGGGAGCACCAGCGCACCGACGACTCCGGGATCGCCGACGTGATCGGCATCGTCGAGGTGTCCGACCGCCCGCACCGGCTGGTCACCACCTGGGCCGGACCGGAGGGCGCGCGCCCCGGCGGGCCCTCCCGGGTCACCTTCGAGCTCCGGCACTGGCAGGACCTGACCAGGCTCACCGTCACCCACGCCGATCTCGCCGACGAGTCCGAGCGGGCGGACGCCGAACGGGGCTGGTCGGCGGTGCTGTCCAACCTCAAGACCTATCTGGAGACCGGCCACCCGCTGCCCCAGCAGCCCTGGCTGATGCCCTGACCCGCGCCCGCCCCCGCCCGCTTTCCCGCCCCGCCCCCGCCCGCCGCCCTGATCAGCGCCCGGCCTGCGCCGCCGGGCGCTCCGGTCCGCCCCGCCGCCGGCCCCGCCCGGCGCGCCGCAGTCCGGGCAGCCGGGAGAGCCGCTCCCGGCCCGCCACCGAGGCCCGGTCCAGCTCCTCCATCAGCCGCCGGCTGCGGTGCTCCAGGTCCAGCTCGTCCAGGATCCGGTCGACCTCGGCCAGCATCGCGCCGTGCAACTGCCAGGCCTCCGGATGCTCCTGGACCTTGCGCAGCAGCACCGGGGCGACGTTCTCCCGGCAGGACCAGGCCGCCGCCAGTTCGGCGGTCAGCCGCTCCTCGGCCTCCTCCGCGTTGCGGCTCACCTGGGTGGTGACCAGCACCGCGAAGCTGACCATCGCGCCGCCGACGTGCGCCAGCAGCTCCTCCAGCCCGACCGCGACCTCCGGCGGGAACAACCGCTCCCGCGGCCCGCGCCGCTTCGCCAGGTCGGTCACCGAGCGGGCCAGCACCCGGATCACCACCACGCAGATCTCCAGGGTGTCCAGGCCGGTGCGCAGCACCAGCCGGGAGAGCAGCCCCTCGCTGATCCGGGGGTTGAACCGCAGACTGTCCTCGGCCTGGCGCAGCGCCGCATCCACGTCCGCGATCGCCTGGTCGAGCCGCCGGGCCTCGTGCAGCCGCTCGGCGGCCCGGGCCACCGGGGTTGGGCGGCCCAACTGCTCGGAGATGTCGACCAGCAGCTGGCGGGCCCGCCGGGCGAGGTCCTCGATCGACTCCCCGGCGGTGTCCACCCAGACCGGCGGGGCGAACAGCAGGTTGAACAGCAGCCCGACGGCCGCGCCGATCAGCGTCTCCAGCACCCGGTCCCAGGCCTGGGAGGTCAGCTTGGTGACGCCCAGGATCAGCATCGCGCTGATCGCGACCTCCTGGACGAACTCCTCGACCCGGACGAACCGCCCGATCACCAGGGAGGCCAGGATGATCAGCCCGAGGCTCCACCAGGAGAGCCCGACCACGGCGCTGAAGCCGATCGCGATCAGCACCCCGACCACCACCGAGACCACCCGGCGCACGCTGGTCTTGAGCGTCGAGTAGACGGTGACCTGGACCACCAGCAGCGCGGTGAGCGGCGCCGTCAGCGGGGCGGGCTCGCTGCTGAGCCGGGTGGCCACCGCGTACGACAGGGTGGCGGCCACGGTGGCCCGCAGCGTCTGGACGGCGAACGGGTCCCGCGCGGTGCGGCGGACCAGGCTCGTCAGGGACTCCGGGAGAAGGGCCATGAGGGCCTTCTTCCCCGCGACCGCCGCCCGCACCGCCGGTGGAGCGGGGGACTACACGTCTAGCCCTCGCGGTTGAAGCGCAGCTTCCAGGGCGCGAGCGCGGACTCGACCTGCACGCCGATGCTCATCTTGGAGGCGCCCTCGATCCGCTCCTCGAAGCGGATCGGCACCTCGCGGATGGTCAGCCCGCGCTGGACGACCCGGTAGTTCATCTCGACCTGGAACGAGTACCCGTTGCTCCGCACGGACGGCAGGTCGATGGCCCGCAGGGCGCTCGCCCGCCAGGCCTTGAAGCCCGCGGTGGCGTCCCGGACGCCGAGGCCGAGGATCGTGTTGACGTAGAAGTTCGCCCAGGCCGAGAGCGCCTTGCGGTGCCACGGCCACTCCGCGGCGGTCGAGCCGCCGGGCACGTAGCGGGAGCCGATCACCACGGCGGTGGCGTCGTCGGCGAGCAGGGCGCTCACCATCGCGGGTATCGCGGAGGCCGGGTGCGAGAGGTCCGCGTCCATCTGGATCACGATGTCGGCGCCCTCGTCCAGCGCCCGGGCCATCCCGGCCAGGTAGGCGCGGCCGAGGCCGTCCTTCTCGGTGCGGTGCAGCACGCCGACGGTGCCCGCGGAGTCGGCGGCGAGCTTGTCGGCGACCTCGCCGGTGCCGTCGGGGGAGTTGTCGTCGACCACCAGCAGGTGCAGGTTCGGCACCGCGAGGTCCGTGAGGAGCCCGGCGAGAACCGGAAGGTTCTCCCGCTCGTTGTACGTGGGTACGACGACAACGACCTTGGGGGAGGCCTCGACCATGTTCTGTTTCCCTCGTGCCCTGGCCGGCCGGCACCCGGGTGCCGCACCGGTCGGTTGTCCTGGACGACCTTCGCTGCTGTTAGACCGTGCGAGTGTAGCCGGATGACCGGCCCCTTCCCGCCCGGGGCCGGTCATCCGGCCGGGCCGGGGCCGGTTCGGTCACGATGGACCGCTACGCCGTGCCGTAGACGGCCGCCAGGTTGTCCTGGGCGGGGTGGGTGCGGCCGGCCGGGCCGGCGGCGAAGAGGCGCAGGACGTTCTCGGTGACCTTGCGGACCACGTCGCCGGCGGGGGCGTCGATGCCGTGCACGCCGCTGCCGTGGGCGTCCAGGGCCTCCACCCAGCGCATCGTCCCGGTGGCGAATACCCCGGCGCCGCTCGGCACGGTGTAGTAGGCGGTGTCGGAGTGGGAGCGCCGGCCTTCGCAGACCACGGGTGAATGGGCGAGCACCTCGATCGGGCGCGGGGTGGGGAAGGCGGTGTCGACCTTGTCGTACTCGACGCCGACCAGGTGCGGGAAGGAGGCCCCGGCGGCCAGGCCCGTCCCCTCGAAGGCCCAGTGGCCCGGCGAGGTGACCACGTACGGGGCGTCCACCGGGTAGCCGTCGTAGATCACGCCGAGCATCGAGCTCTCCGGGTCGGCGCCGGGGCCGACCCGGAAGTCGGTGGTCGCCGGGGCGCCGGCCTGGTGGCCCGGGTCCTGGGCCCAGGCGTCCTTGTAACAGACCACGGTGCGGTCCGGCCCGAGCTCGGTGGGCTCGAAGCGGACCCGGCGGAAGCAGCAGTTGGCGCCCAGGACCGCCAGGTTGGTGCCGGCGTCGCGGGCCGCCACCACGTTGGCGCGCTGCTCGGGGGACCAGTACTCGTCGTGGCCGAGCGAGAGCACGGCGCGGGCCCCGTGCAGCAGGCCCGGCTCGCGGGCCACGTCGATCCCGGTGGTGTAGGCGAGCGGCAGCCCGAGTTGCTCGGCCAGGGCGATCAACGGTGCCTCGTAGACCAGGAACCGCCCGGCGCCGTGGTCGTAGTCGTGCGGCCGGTCGAAGACGACCCGCAGCGAGCGGGTGGCCAGGGTGCCGGTCGGGCCGTTGTAGAGGCTGTAGCCGCCCCACTCGTTGTAGGCCTGCCAGGTCGCCGGGGCGCTCATCACCACGGTCTTCCCGGCGGTGCTCGCGGAGCGGACGGTGATCGGCACGTAGCTGCGGCCGGAGCCGTCCGCGGCGTCCAGGCGCAGCAGGTAGGCGCCCTCGGGCCAGCCGGTGGTGTCCACGGCGAGGGTGCGCTGCCAGCCGGTCAGCACGGTGCGGGTGGCCTGGTCGACGTGCGGGGCGGCCTGCTTGCCGCCGGGGACCTGCTCGCGGCGCCAGACCAGCCGGGCCCGGGCGCCGCCGTACCAGCCCATCCGGTACGCGGAGACGGTGAAGGCGGCGGCCGGGGTGGAGACGTGCAGGCCGAAGGTCTCGCCGGGCAGCACGCTGACCCGGTCGGCGAAGCCCTCGACGGCGCCGGGCGTGCCGGGGTCGGTGATCCGCCAGTCGGGGTTGCCGGGCAGGGACTGCTCGCTGGGGGCGGCGCCCTTGAGGCCGGTGTGCTGGGGGCCGGTGGGGTCCGCCGTGCCGGGGGTGCCCTGGGCGTCCGGGGTCGGCTGCGGGGCGGCGGCCGGGTGCCGGGTGCCGCAGGAGGTGGCGGCGGCGGCCACCAGGCCCAGGCCGAGGACCTTCCGTCGAGTCGGTTCCGCCACCGCTGCCTCCCTGCCGTCGGTCGCCGTATCCGGGGGGCGCGTCAACCTGGTGAGTCAACGTGCGCGGACATATCTACCCCGTTCGAGGGGGCATCGTGTATCGCCGCGCCGCGGGCCGCGCGCACGGCCGGGCACCGGCCGCCACCGGGGAGGGCTGTCCGGGCGGACCACGGCGTGTTGCCCCGCTCGGTTGCCGGTCCGCCCGGGCCCGGTCCCCTAGCCTGACCAGGCCCGCCGTCCGGCGGCCTGGGGGTCCGGAACCGTGTGGCGGCCGGCCGAAGTCGTGGACAGGGGTGTACGTGGTCTCCTCGGGTTCGGCCGAACCGGGAACGGCGCCTTCGACGCGGGGCACGAGGTTCCGCGCGTGGATGCTCGAAGGCCTCTCGGACATGGCCAAGCAGCACCCCGGCCCGCACATGGAGGCGCCCGCCGAGAAGGGTGCGCGCTGGTGGCGGGTCATGTGCCTGACCGGCCTGGACTACTTCTCCACCCTCGGCTACCAGCCCGGCATCGCCGCCCTCGCGGCCGGCCTGCTGTCGCCGATCGCGACCGTGGTGCTGGTGCTGGTCACCCTGTTCGGCGCCCTGCCGGTCTACCGGCGGGTCGCCGTCGAGAGCCCGCACGGCCAGGGCTCGATCGCGATGCTGGAGCGGCTGCTGTCGTTCTGGCAGGGCAAGCTCTTCGTGCTGACCCTGCTCGGCTTCGCCGCCACCGACTTCATGATCACCATCACCCTCTCCGCCGCCGACGCGACCGCCCACCTGATCGAGAACCCGCACCTGCACAGCGCCCTGTCCGGCAAACAGGTGCTGCTCACCCTCATCCTGGTGGCGCTGCTCGGCGCGGTGTTCCTCAAGGGGTTCAGCGAGGCCATCGGGCTGGCCGTCGTCCTGGTCGTCGTCTACCTCGCGCTCAACGTCGTGGTGGTGGCCAACGGCCTCTGGCACGTGTTCAAGGAGCCCCACCTGTTCGGCGACTGGACCGACGGGCTCACCGCCGAGCACGGCAACGCCCTCGCGATGATCGGCGTCGCCCTGATCGTCTTCCCCAAACTGGCGCTGGGCCTGTCCGGCTTCGAGACCGGCGTCGCCGTGATGCCCCTCATCGAGGGCGACCCGGACGACACCGAGGAGCGCCCCACCGGCCGCATCCGCGGCGCCCGGCACCTGCTCACCACCGCTGCCGTGATCATGAGCATCTTCCTGATCACCACCAGCGTCATCACCACCCTGCTGATCCCCAAGGACGCCTTCAAGAGCGGCGGCCCGGCCAACGGCCGAGCACTCGCCTACCTCGCCCACGAGAACCTCGGCAGCACCTTCGGCAGCGTCTACGACCTCTCGACCATCGCCATCCTCTGGTTCGCCGGCGCCTCCGCCATGGCCGGCCTGCTCAACCTGATGCCCCGCTACCTGCCCCGCTACGGCATGGCGCCGCACTGGGCCCGGGCGGTGCGGCCGACGGTCATCGTGCTGACCCTGATCGCCTTCCTGGTCACCTGGATCTTCGACGCCAACGTCGACTCCCAGGGCGGCGCCTACGCCACCGGCGTCCTGGTGCTGATCAGCTCCGCCGCCGTCGCCGTCACCATCGCCGCCCACAAGGCCGGGGAACGGCACTGGACCGTCACCTTCGCGGTGATCGCCGCCGTGTTCCTCTACACCACGGCCGTCAACATCGCCGAGCGGCCGGACGGCGTCAAGATCGGCGCCTGCTTCATCGCCGGCATCGTGCTGGTGTCCTTCCTCTCCCGGCTCAAGCGCGCCTTCGAACTGCGCGTCACCGACGTGGTCCTGGACAGCGTCGCGGAGCGGTTCGTCCGGGACTACCTGCACCGCCCGCTGCGCCTGATCGCCAACGAGCCGAACAACCGGGACCTCGCCGAGTACCGCGACAAGCTCCACCAGATCCGCAGGGACAACGACATCCCGGCCGAGGACGACCTGGTCTTCGTCGAGGTCACCGTGCTCGACCCGTCCGACTTCGAGGCCGAACTGACCGTCCGCGGCGAGGTGCTGCACGACCGCTACCGGGTGCTCTCGCTGCAGAGCTCCAGCGTGCCCAACGCGCTGGCCGCCCTGCTGCTGCGGGTGCGGGACCTGACCGGGCAGCAGCCGCACATCTACTTCGAGTGGACCGAGGGCAACCCCTTCGCCCAGTTCCTGCGGTTCTTCCTGTTCGGCCAGGGCGAGATCGCCCCGGTCACCCGCGAAGTCCTCCGCGAGGCCGAACCCGACCGCTCACGGCGGCCCGCCGTGCACGTGGGCTGAGCGGCGCTCAGGCGTCGTCGAAGGTCTCGTCCGACCACCGGAACGACGCCCGGTCCCCGCGTAGGTGCGGCAGGAACTCGGCGCCCGGTCAGCGGGAGGAGCGGTTCTTGCTCCAGGCGGGGGCGACGAGGGCCACCAGGGCGACGGCGAAGCCGAGTTGGAGGATGTGACGGATCCAGTCGATACCGGAGGTGTGGCGGACGCCGATCCAACCGGAGACGGCGTTGCCGAGCCAGGCCCCGGCGGCGCCGAGCAGCATGGTCAGCCACCAGGGGATCGACTGCGGCCCGCGCAGGATCAGCTTGGCGAGCACGCCGAGCACGAAGCCGATGAGCAGAATCCACAGGAGCTGGAACATCGCGGTCCACCTTCCCGGCGCCGCCGGAGGGGACCGGCGCGCCGCATCGCCGAAGACGCGGTTCGTCCCATGATCACCCGGTTCGGCCGAGCGGGCACGTCGGCGGGAGACCTCGCAGGTGGTGGGCCGGGTGCCGACCGCCCCACGGCCCGGGGCAGGGGCCTCAGAGCGCCCGGACGTCCGCGACGGCCTCGCGGACGTCCGGGTGCCGGTCCTCGGCGAGGGCGTCCAGCAGTTCGGTGACGCCGGGCGAGGACCAGCCCTGGACGGCCCAGACCAGCTCGCGGCGGACGGCCGGGTCGGGGTGGTCGGCCAGCCGGGCGAGGCGGTCGACCGGGCCGCGGCGGCGCAGGCCGAACCAGTGCAGGGCGTCCCGCAGGGCGGTCGGATCGCCGGGATCGCCCGCCGCGTCGATCCGGGCGAGCAGCACGGGGGCGGGCGGCGGCGGGCCGTCCAGCGGGTGCGGGTGGCGCTCGCGCAGCCGTCGGCCGCCGTACTCGCCGCGGATCCGGCAGCCGAAGCAGGTGCACGGGCGGGTGCCGTGGGCGTTCGGGACGTAGCGCCAGCCGGCCACCTGCGGCACGGCGCGGATCCGGTGTACCTCGCGCGCGCCGATCGCGCGCGGCACCACCACCTCCCAGCCGCGCGGGTCCGGCAGGGCGGCGACCCGGGCGACCGCCTCGGCGGCGGTCAGCCACCGCTGGGCGTCCTTGGCGCGGTCCCGGTAGTGCCCGACCAGCACCTGCTGCGCGTCGTCCAGCCGGACGTGCACGGCGGACAGCGAGCCCTTGGGGCCGAACCGGGCGAGTTCGCGCAGCCACTGGTGGGTGAGGGTGTAGGAGGGCAGCACGGGGAAGCAGTACACCCCGCGCACACCGCCCTGGCCCCGGCTGTCGGCCCGGATCCCGGCGCGGCGGATGCGCGGCGTGTTCGCTGCGGACGTCAGGTGCACGAACATCGCCATGGGAGCGGATGCTAGCCGTCCGCGCGGCCCGGGTTCGACGGGTTTTCGGGTCAGGGCGCGGTTCGTCGCCGGGCCGTGCGGCGGTCGATCAGGGCGGCCAGGCCGTCCAGGATACGGGCCAGGCCGAAGTCCAGAGCCTGGTCGCGGCCGTCCGGATCGGCCATCGCTGCGGCCACGGCGGGGAAGCGGTCGGCGTGCCGGTTGACCACGGTGCCGAGGGCGGCGAGGAGTTCGGCCTCGGGGGAGACGTCCGGGCCCACCGCGCGGGCCTGTTCGGCGATGGCGCGCACGTGCCCGGCGAGCAGGACGGCGGCGTCCATCCGCTCGGCGCCGGTCAGCCCGTGGCCGTCCAGGGCGGCCACCACCCGTTCCAGCCAGGTGAGTTCCCTCGGGCCGGGAATCCGGGGGCCGAGGGTGGCGTCCAGCAGCCACGGGTGTCGGGCCAAGGATGCGGCCAAGTGGTGGGCCCAGGCGGTGAGTTGTGCCCGCCAGTCGCCGTCGTCGGTGGCCTCGGGCGGCTCGCCGAAGGCCGACTCGACCATCAGCGCGACCAGTTCGGCCTTGCCGGGGACGTACCGGTACAGCGACATCTTGGTGAAGTCCAGCAGCCCGGCGACCTTCTGCATGGAGACCGCGCCCAGCCCCTCGGCGTCCGCGACCGCGACGCCCGCGGCGGCGATCCGCTCCAGGCTGAGGGACGGCTTCGGTCCGCGGGTCGGCCGGGCGGGCTGCTCCCAGAGCAGCCGCACCGTGTCGTTCGACGTCTCGCCCATCGCCTGCTCCCGTCCCGGGGGTTGCCCGTCCACACCAACTGTGTCTACCGTACACAGCAATGAACAGTGTCCGCTGGACACAGTTCTCGGATCCTCGAACGGAGTGGTTTCCATGAGCGCTTCCGTGCGCACCAGCGTGCTGATCTCGGGCGCGAGCATCGCCGGGCCCGCCCTGGCCCACTGGCTGGGCCGGTACGGCTTCGACGTGACCGTGGTCGAACTCGCCCCCGCGCTGCGCGACGGCGGGCAGAACGTCGACTTCCGCGGCCGCACCCACCTCACCGTGCTGGAGCGGATGGGCGTGCTGGAGGAACTGCGCGCCCTGGACACCGGCGGCAGCCCGATCACCTTCGTCGACCAGGAGGGGCGTCGACTGCTGCACCTGCCCGCCGACTTCGCGGGCGGCGAACTGGAGATCCCGCGCGGGGAGCTGGCCCAGGTGCTGCACCGGCACAGTGCCTCCCGCGCCGAGTACGTCTTCGGCGACTCCGTGGAGACCCTGGAGGAGACGCCGACCGGCGTGCGGGTCTCCTTCCGGTCCGGCGCGACGCGCGAGTTCGGCCTGGTGATCGGCGCCGACGGGCTGCACTCCGCCGTGCGGCGCCTCGCCTTCGGGCCCGAGCAGCGGTACGTCCGCCACCTCGGCTACTACGCGGCCACCTGGCAACTGCCGGGTGAGGGCGGCCGGCCCGGCGAGGGCGGGGTGGCCCTGAACGTGCCCGGCCGGCTGATGTCCGTCGGCGCCGACCCCCGCGACCCGGGCCGGGCGGGCGCCTTCAGCCTCTTCGCCTCGCCCGAACTGCGCTACGACCGCCATGACATCCGGCAGCAGAAGGAGCTGGTCCGGGCCGCCTTCGCCGACCTCGGCTGGCGGGTCCCGCAGCTGCTCCGGAGCCTGGCGGACGCACCCGAGCTGTACTTCGACTCGATCAGCCGCGCCGACGTCCCCGCCTGGTCCACCGGCCGGATCGCGCTGCTCGGCGACGCCGCCTGCGGCGCCACCATCGGCGGGATGGGTACCGGCACGGCGGTGGTGGCCGCGTACGTCCTGGCGGGCGAGCTGGCGCTGGCCCGCGGCGACCACCGGGCCGCCTTCGCCCGGTACGAGGGGCTGCTGCGCGACTATGCCCAGGGCTGCCAGAAGGGCGGCGACCGCACCGGCCCGTTCCTGGCGCCGCGCACCCGGGCCGGGCTGCGGCTGCGCAACGGGCTGCTCAACCGGCGGTGGGTCCTGGACCGGATGCTGGAGCTGGGAAAGCGGGTGTCCAGCGTCGAACTTCCGGACTACGAGGCGCTGTTGGCCGACCGGGTCAGTGCGGCGGGGTGATCCGGTTGCCGTTGTCGAGCAGCGCCTCGACCTGGACGGTGCTCCTGCCGGGCCGCTCGACCGCGAGGGTGCGGTCGGGGGCTGGGCGGTCGGCTGACCAGTCCGGGCCCTTGGCGGTGAGCCGGGTGACCCGTCGGCTGCCCGCCGCGAGCAGGTACTCCGCGCCCTGGGGGGAGTGCCACCACGTCCAGGCCACGGTGTCCTGCTCGAACCGGCTGCAGCCGCGGCCCGGTCCGCCGCCGGTGCGCTGCGGGCCCCGGGCGGTCGGCAGCAGGACGGCGGTGGCGGCGCTGCCCTCGCCCGTCCAGCGGTCGGAGCGCAGGCAGAACCAGGCGGCCGAGCCGGCGTTCTGCGGCAGCGGCTGCACCGCGAAGGCCCACAGGTCGAGCTGCTTGACGCCCGGAGTGCCGTCCGGGACCGCGCAGCCGGCCCGCGCCCAGGCCGCCAGGGCGTCCTGGCCGGTGGACTCGCGCGGTTCGCGGGCGGGCTGGGTGCGGTCCGGCGGCGGGGTGTAGGTCAGGTGCGCCGGGACGAGGCCGCCGAGGTCGGCCAGCAGGAAGGAGTGCTTCTCGGCGATCACCGGGGAGGAGTGCAGCTGGAGCACGGTGGCGCCCCGGCAGTCGGCGAGCCCGCCGCCCGGCGCGGCCGCGGTGACCCCGTCCGGGTGGTCCAGCGGGTGGGCGGCGGTGTCGGGCTGGTCGAGCCGGCGGGTCTCGGCGGTGTCCACCCAGGGCGCCAGCAGGTAGCGGAGGGCGGTGCCCTGACGGCTGAGCACCACCGCGCCCGCCGTGGTCGGGTCCGTGTCGTCGGCCCGGGCGAGGTCCAGGCCGCCGCCGCGTCCGTCGGAGTAGCGGGCGATCCGGCGGCCGTCGTACAGCACCGCCACGCCGGTGCCGTCCACCGTCCCGGCGAACAGCAGCTGCGGCGGGGTGTCGGGCGGGGCGGTGTCCGTACCCGGCTCGGCCCGGGTCTGCGGGCCCGGCTGGGCCCAGGCGGCCAGGGCCCGGCCCAGCAGGGCGCCGTCCGTGCTCCGGTCGCCGCGCGCGGGCCAGGCGGTGAAGTCGACCCGGGCCGTGTGCTGCCAGGCGTCCGGGGCCACCCGGACCAGCCGGGCCGGGTCGGCGACGGCGCCGGCGGGGCGGCCGTCCGGCCGTGAGGCGGTGCTCGCCGGAGCGGAACCGCCGCCCAGCACCGCGGCCGTCGTGGTGAGCCCGAGCACCCCGACCGTCAGCGCGGCGGTCAGCGTACGGCGGCGGCGCAGCAGGTCGGTGGGCTGCACCCGGACGGCGCACGGGTCGAAGGCGATCGGCTCGGGCCCGGGCCCGGCCGGGACCTCGGCGGCCGCCGCGAGCGCCTCCTCCGGCCGGTCCACCCCGGCCTCCCGCAGCACCTCCACCACCTCCCGGCCGCCCAGCTCCTCGACCGCGCGCAGGGCGAAGGCCGCCCGGGCCGGGGCGGCGAGCGCGGCGAGCGCGTGGTCCAGCGCCGCGTCCTGCTCGCCGCCGTGCGGGGTGAACAGCCGCAGGCCCCAGACCCGGGGCGCCAGCAGGCGCGCGGCCGGGCTCGGGCGCAGGGCGGCGCGCAGCACCCGCAGGCGCAGTTCGGCGTACACCGGGTCGGTGGCGGTGGCGGTGGTTGTCGGCTCGGGGGTGTTCGGCTCGGTGGTGTTCGGCTCGGTGGTGTTCGGGGCGGGGCGGCGGGTCCAGCGGAACGGCAGGGCGCGCTGGACCGCCGCGTGGGCGGCGAGCACCCGGCTGTGCCGGTCCCGGTCGGCGGGCAGGGCCAGGTAGGCGAGCCGGACCAGCCTGCGGTAGTGGTGCACCAGGGCGGCCTCGGCCTCCGCCACCGGGCGCGCCGGGACACCCCGGACCGCCGGTTCCGTGCCCACCGTCCGTCCTGCCAATGAGCCCTCCCGGTGCCGTGCGTGCTGTCGTGGTGGACGGTCCAACGAGTCGATCATGTGATGGTTGCGCCGTCCGGGGTGCGCGGAGGTCCGCCGCGCGCCCTCAAGTGCGGGGTGCCCGCACGTGGTGGCCGGCTCGGCGGTTTCGGGGCACGGCGCTCCGCGGCGGCTGGACAGTGTCCGTTGTCGGAGGGGCATCCGTAGGTCGGGGTCGTTGGTCCCACCCGTTCGGCCCCTTGGCCCCTGGCGATTCGCGCGGCCGAGGGCCATGCTGCCGGTACCGGCCGGGACGATCCGCGCCCGATCGGACCAGCATCGTTGGACGAGGTGAACCGGCGTGCGGCATGCCACCGTCGAATCTGTGATGACCAGCCCCGTGGTCCGGATCGCGCCCGAGACCGGATTCCGGGAGATCGTCGCGCTGCTGACCGAGTACGACATCACCGGGGTCCCGGTGGTGGACCCGGACGGGCGGCCGCTCGGCCTGGTGTCGGAGGCCGACCTGCTGCGCACGCTCGCCGCGCAGGAGGACCCGGGCAGTCTGCTGCCCGCGCCGGAGTCGGCGCCGGCCGGGCCGGGCGGCGAGGTCACGGCGGCGGAGCTGATGACGACGCAGCCGGTGTGCACCACGCCCGGAACCAGCGTGGTCGCGGCGGCCCGGCAGATGAGCCGGCACGGCTTGAAGCGGCTGCCGGTGCTGGACGAGGAGGGGCGGGTCATCGGCATGGTGAGCCGCGGTGACCTGCTGCGGGTGTTCCTGCGCGAGGACCGGGTGATCCGCCGGGAGATCGTCGAGGAGGTCCTCGGCCGGATCGACGGGGTGAGCCCGGCGGAGGTCGGGGTGGAGGTCGACCAGGGGCGGGTGGTGCTCAGCGGCACCGTGCCCGAGGCGCACCTGGTGCCGATCGTGCTGAACCTCTGCCGCTCGGTGGACGGCGTGGTCTCGGTGACCGACCGGCTCCGGGCCGGGGGTGCCACCGCGTCGGTCGGCTGACCGGGCGACCCCGGCTCCGGGGCGGGCTCCCGGATGATTCGCGGAACGCGGCGATCTGCTTCGCATACTGCGGAACGTATCGGGTAACTCACTCTGTGTGCCCGGCTGTTCGGACTGCCGGGGCGCCGGAGCACTCGGGAGGCGGCCGTGGCGGTCGTGTTCGATGCCGACTTCACTTCGACCAGGCAGTGGATCGCCGGGCGCAGCAGCGCGTACCCCCGGATGGGGCCGACCAACCGGAGCGACCACAAGCTCGACTACCTGAGCCACGACTACTGCCCGGGTGGGGTGTTCAGCGCCGTGCGACGGCGCACCGGCGGGCTGTGGACGTGCAACCTGCTGACCACCGAGGGCAGTCCGGAGGGCTTCCAGGTCCGCACCGGTGACGTCCTGTCGGCGCGGGTCACGCTGCCCACCGCGCTGGGTGCCTGGCCCGCGATCTGGACCTGGCGGGACGGCGGCAACGAGGTGGACGTCTTCGAGTACCACCCGGACAACCCCGACCTGTTGGAGATCTCCAACCACGTGCGGGGCGGCTTCCGCTACTGGCACGGCGGCAGCGTCGGGGTCGCGCCCGGGGCGAGCATCGACCTGCGGGTGGTGCTCGGCGCGCACTCGGTGGACTGGTACGTCGAGGAGGAGCTGGTCTACGCGGACCTGCACGGGGTCGGGACCGGCTGGCATGCCTACCTGATCGTCAACCTGTCGGTGTCGGACGGGACGTACCACGACCGGCCGGCGTTCGGCGGGCCGGACCGGCTGAGCTGGGTCTGCCGGAGCCTGACGGTCGAACGCTGACCCGGCGGGACGCCCGGTCGCGCGGTGGGGCTACGGCGCGAAGGTGGCGGTGATCGGACCGCCCGGACCGGAGCGGTGGAACCAGACCGCGCGGCGGTGGGCGCCGATGTGCGCGGGGTCGGTGACGTAGAGGTCGTCGCGCGGGGCGCGCTCGTTGCCCGGGGCCAGGGCGGCGTCCACGGCCCGGTCGGCGAGGGTGCGGAGCAGGGCGGTGGCGGTGGCCTCGGCGGCGGTGGGGGCGATCGCGAGGGCGGCGAGCTCGGTCCAGAGCGCGGTGGAGACGTAGGCGATCGGGGAGTGGTTGAGCGCCGGGTGGGGGTGGCCGTCGGCGTTGCGGCGGAGCAGCCCGGCCGCGACGAGCTGCTCGGGGGAGCGGCGGTCGTCGGGCGGTTGGTGGCTCATGGGTGGCAACGCTACCCCGGTGCGCGGGGCGGGTTCCGCAGGAACGTTTTCTCAGGCTTTCTTCACGGCGCTTTGACCCGTCGCGGGCGCACGATGGTGGTAAGGCACTGGTCACCCCGGGCGGCGCGGCTGCTCAGGCCGTACGACGCCCCGGGGGTCACGGCGTCGATCACCTCGGCGGGCCCGCAGGGTCGGAGGAGGAGGAGGACCTGATGAGGCACTGGCATTGGCACGGCTACGGCCCCGGCCACGGGCCGGGCGGCTGGGGCATCGCCCTGATGGCGATCGTCTCGCTGCTCGTCCTGGCGGTGCTGGTGCTCCTGGCCGTCGCCCTGTTCCGTTACGTCTCCCGCTCGCGGCAGCCGATTCCGCACGGCCCGGGCGTGGCGGGGGCGGCGGGTGGCGGTCCCGGCGGACCCCACGGCTGGGGGCACGGCCCGACTCCGGAGCAGCTGCTAGCGGAGCGGTTCGCGCGCGGTGAGATCGACGCGGAGGAGTACCGGCACCGGTTGGACACGCTGCGCTCGCCGGGCGGCCCGGGGGGACCGGGCGGCGGCGGACCGGGGGAGTGACGGAGAGGCTGAGTGGCCGAGCGGGGGCACGGGGTGGCGGAGGGTTGAGACCGGGGGTTTCCGGGGCGGGGGCGGGGGAGCGGGTGAGCCCGCCGCACGCGGGGTGCGGCGGGCTCACCCGCCGGGCGGGGTCCGGGCGGACGGTTGGGCCTCGCCCGGACCCCGGCCGGGGAAGTCGGACCTACTCGACGACCAGCTCGACCGGGATGTTGCCCCGGGTGGCGCGGGAGTACGGGCAGACCTCGTGCGCCTGCTTGACCAGCAGCTCGCCGGTCTCGCCCGCGAGCGCCTCGGGCAGCTCGACCCGCAGTACGACGGCCAGGCCGAATCCGGCGCCGTCCTTTCCGATGGACACCTCGGCGGTCACCGAGACCTCGCTGGTGTCCACCCGGGCCTGCCGGCCGACCAGGCCGAGGGCGCTGGCGAAGCAGGCGGCGTAGCCGGCCGCGAACAGCTGCTCGGGGTTGGTGCCCTGGCCGCTGCCGCCGAGCGCGGGCGGCATCGCGAGGGCGAGGTCGAGCTGGCCGTCCGAGCTGACGGCGCGGCCCTCGCGGCCGTTGGCGGTGGCTGCTGCGGTGTAGAGCGCGTCCATGGTGGGTCCCTTCGTGAAGCGCGGTCCGTGGTGCGTGCGGTGCGCGGGGGGCGGGCGGAGCGGTGGTGCTCCGGCGGCCGTCCGGTCCTCGGCGGAGGACCGGCTGCCGTCTGCTCCACAAGTAGAGCACGCAATTCAGTTGGGCACAACTCAATGGCGCGACTGCGATCGGTACCATGGGGTCATGACCACGCTCCCCGGCATGGCGGACGAGGAACTGCTCCGCCTCGACCAGCAGATCTGCTTCTCGCTCAACGCCGCCTCCCGCGCCTTCGGCGGCGTCTACCGGGTCCTGCTCCGAGACCTCGGGCTCACCTATCCGCAGTACCTGGTCATGCTGGTGCTCTGGGAGGACGGCAGCCTGCCCGTCAAGCGGATCGGCGAGCGCCTGCGGCTCGACTCCGGCACCCTGTCCCCGCTGCTCAAGCGACTGGAAGCGGCCGGGCTGGTGCGCCGCGAGCGCAGCCCGGAGGACGAGCGGTCGGTGACCGTCAGCCTCACCGCCGAGGGTGCCGGGCTGCGCGAGCGGGCCGGGCAGGTGCCGCGCCGACTGCTCACGGCGACCGGGCTGCCGGTCGAGGACCTGGCCGCCTTGCGGGTGCTGCTGGAGCGGGTGACCGTCGCGCTGGACTCGGCGGAGGTCGAGCCGGCGCCGTAGGGCCGCGATGGGGCGGTGTCGCGCTTGTCAAGCCCGCGTCCGGGTCATGTGTGATCTGGGTCACGTCGAGGCCTCCGGATGGCCGGTGATGCGCCCAAACGGGCAGGTCAGCGGCGTTTTTCGAAAATGAACGGAAACGTTCCCAAATGTCCGCCCGATCCGGTCGACAACACGCGCCTCCCGGACGGTTACACCACGAGCCCCGAAACGGGCCGTCGGCGTGCCATCCGGTGGGTCGGCCAGCTGACCCAGGAAAGGGGGCGCGTGTGGACACTCCCGGGCCGGGAGGGGAGCGGGGCCTGCGGGCGGACCCGCTCGACGACCTGCCGAACGACTTCGAGGCGTTCTTCACCCGCGAGAACACCGGCTACCTCCGCTACGCCCACCAGCGCCTGCGCCACCGCGAGGACGCCCAGGACGCCGTGCAGAACGCCGGCACCACGCTCTACAAGAACTGGCGTCGCGCCCTGGCCAGTGAGGACCCGCAGGCCTTCGCCTTCAAGATCGTCAAGGACGCGGTCGTCGACGTCCTGCGCGAGCGCGGCCGCACCGAGCGCAAACGGCTGCGGGTGATCGCCCAGCGCCGCCCCGACACCAGTCAGGACGAACTGGAGGAACTCGCCGAACTGGACGCCCTGGACTGGGCGATGGACTCGCTCACGCGCGCCGCGCCGGTCCAGGCCGACGTCGTCCGGCTGCGCCAGGCGGGTACGTCGTACCACGACATCGGCCGGGCACTCGGCATCGCCCACACCACCGCCCGCACGTACTACAGCCTCGGGCGGCGCCACCTGGAGTACCTGCTGGAACACCCGGACGACGGGCAGGCGACATGAGGGTCATCGAGCTGCTGCGCGCGCACGCCGCCGAGCTGGACCGGGAGTTCCGCGACCACGACCCGGCGGCCTTCACCCGTCGGCTGGCCGAGCGACTGACCGCCGCCCGGCGGGCCGCCCCCCTCGGGCGCGAGCGCCCCGCCCGTCCGCCCGCGGTCGCCCGTCCGCCGCACGCCACGGCCACCGGGGACCACCCCCGGGCCGGGGGAGGGTCCGAACTGCGGCGCGACCTGCGCCACCTGTGCGCGGGGGTGGCGGGCGCGGCGGAGCCCGGCGAACTGGCCCTGGACCTCGAACTCGCCGAGAAGGCCGCCTTCCGCACCCTCGGCTGCCTGCTCTACGGCATGGGCCGCACGGCGGACGGGGTCTTCTGGTGGCGGATCGCCGCCCAGTACGGCGACCAGCTGGCCGTGCACTGTCTGGCCGTCCACTACGCCGCCGAGGGCGAGCGGCGCGATGCCGCGCGCTGGGCCGCCGAGGCCCAGGACCTCAGCGACCCGGGGCGGCTGCCGGACGTCGCCCCCGCGGTGCGGCCGGGCTGCGCCGCCGAGCTGGCCGAGCTGGCCCGTCTGCTGGCGGAGCGGTACGACGGGGAGATCCTGCTGACCCTGCGGGGTGCCGTGGCGCCGCTGACGGGGCCGGCGGGGCCGGCGGGGCCCGCGACGGCCGAGGCCGGGAGGCTGGGCGCACGCACGGTGCGGGGGCGGGGGGCGGGGCGGATCCGCTGAGGGCCCCGGCGGGCCGGGGTACGGGTGGGCCGGAGGGGGCGCGGGTCGGCTGAGGCCGGAGAGGGTGCTGCCGAGGTGGCCGGCGCCGGGCGGCAGCGGGCCGGCGGTGCGGTGATGTGCCCGGGGCGCGGGCGTCCGGGAACGGCAGCGTCCGGGAACGGCCGGGGGCCGCCGCACCGGTGTGGTGCGGCGGCCCCCGGCCGTTCCGGCTCGGCGCCGGTGAGTCGGTGAGTCGGTTGAGTCGGTCAGTCGGTGCCGGACTCGATGGCCGCGTGGTCCAGCGCGGTGGACTCCGCCTCGTCGCCGGTGCCCGCCGCGATCGGGGCCGCCCCGCCCGGGGTGAGCTCGCCGATCAGGCCGGTCCACGGCGCCAGCTGGCCGTGGCCCGCGTACTGCTCGAGCTTGCTGCGGGAGTCGGCGATGTCCAGGTTGCGCATGGTGAGCTGGCCGATCCGGTCGTCCGGGACGAAGGCGGCGTCGACACTGCGCTCCATCGACAGCTTCTCCGGGTGGTAGCTGAAGTTCGGGCCCTGGGTGTCGATCACCGAGTAGTCCTGGCCGCGCCGCAGCCGCAGCGTGACGCTGCCGGTGACGGCCTGGCCGACCCACTTCTGCAGGCTGTCGCGCAGCATCAGCGCCTGCGGGTCGAACCAGCGGCCCTCGTACATCAGCCGGCCGAGGCGCCGGCCCTGGGTGTGGTAGGTGGCGAGGGTGTCCTCGTTGTGGATCGCGTTCAGCAGCCGCTCGTAGGCGATGTGCAGCAGCGCCATGGCCGGGGCCTCGTAGATGCCGCGGCTCTTGGCCTCGATGATCCGGTTCTCGATCTGGTCCGACATGCCCAGACCGTGCCGCCCGCCGATCAGGTTGGCCTCGTGCACCAGGTCGACGGCGGAGCCGAACTCGCGGCCGTTGATCCGGACCGGGCGGCCGAACTCGAAGTCGACCGTGACGTCCTCGGTCGCGATCTCGACGGCCGGGTCCCAGAAGGCGACGCCCATGATCGGGGCGACGATCTCCAGCGAGGCGTCCAGGAACTCCAGCCGCTTGGCCTCGTGGGTGGCGCCCCAGATGTTGGCGTCGGTGGAGTAGGCCTTCTCGGCGGAGTCCCGGTACGGCAGGTCGCGCTCGGCCAGCCACTCGGACATCTCCTTGCGGCCGCCGAGCTGGGTGACGAAGTCCTGGTCCAGCCACGGCTTGTAGATCCGCAGGTTGGGGTTGGCGAGCAGGCCGTAGCGGTAGAACCGCTCGATGTCGTTGCCTTTGTAGGTGGAACCGTCGCCCCAGATCGAGACGCCGTCCTCCTGCATGGCCCGGACCAGCAGGGTGCCGGTCACGGCGCGGCCGAGCGGGGTGGTGTTGAAGTAGGTCTGCCCGGCGGAGCGGATGTGGAAGGCGCCGCAGGCCAGGGCGGCCAGGCCCTCCTCGACCAGCGGGGCCCGGCAGTCGATCAGGCGGGCCTGCTCGGCGCCGTACGCCCGGCCACGGGCCGGGACGTCGGCGAGGTTCGGCTCGTCGTACTGGCCGATGTCGGCCGTGTAGGCGTAGGGCACGGCACCGTGCTCGCGCATCCACGCGACCGCCACGGAGGTGTCCAACCCACCGGAGAATGCGATGCCGATCCGTTCACCGACCGGCAGCTTGCTCAAGACCTTCGACATGCTTGCACCCTTGACCCACCCGCTCGGCGCGGGCTCCTGATTTAGCGACGTGTGAGGCGATTCGGCCTGATTGATCCGATGCCCGCACTCTGGCATAGATTTGCAGAGTACCGCAAGAGCATACGAACGCGTCGGTCGGAGTGGCCGCTCGTGACGCCTGTTTCCGGCGGTTTTCCGCGTATCAACTCCGCTTCCACGGAAGGAGCTTGAGGCCTCTCGACGGGCCTCGTGGCCCGGGGGACGGGGAAAGCGCGGGGTGGGGCCCGGGGTGTGGAAGCGGCCGGGTGGGGTTTCGGGGCGGGGATTCGGGGCGGGGAAAGCGACGGGCCGGGCTCCCCGGAGGGAGTCCGGCCCCGAAACGGCGACGGGTGGGGGCGGAGGTCAGCGCTTGCGGCCGACACCCGCGTACATCCAGCGGGTGGAACCCTCGGTCGGCCCGTCCGGGCGCCAGAGCGGGACGAAGTCCACACCCGGCTCCACCGGATCCCAGTCCTCGAGGAACGCCTCCACCTCGGCCCGGCCGCGGAGGCGGATGCGCGAATCGGTGTCGTCCCAGGTCTTCACGACCTCGGCGGCCCGCTGCGGGTTGCCCTCCGCGGTGCTGTGCGACAGCAGCAGGAAGCTTCCCGGGGCGAGCCGCTGGTGGACGGCCCGGACGGCCGCCGTTGCCTGTGCGTCGTCGAGGAAGTGCAGGACGGCCACCAGCATGACGGCGACGGGCTGGGAGAGGTCTATCAGCTCGCGAAGCGACGGCCGGTCGAGCAGTTCGTCGAGATCACGCAGATCGCCGGTCAGCACGGTGGTGGACTGGTTGCGCGCGAGCAGGGCCCGACCGTGGGCGAGCACGATCGGGTCGTTGTCGATGTAGACCACCCGGGAGTCCGGGGCCAGCTCCTGCGCGACCTCGTGCACGTTCCCCTGAGCGGGCAGGCCGGAGCCGATGTCGATGAACTGGCGGATGCCGGCCTCGACGCAGTGCCGGACGGCGCGGCGGAGGAAGGCGCGGTTCTCGCGGGCGGCCTGCGGGATGTCGGGTGCGGCGGTGATCGCGTGCTCGGCCGCGACCCGGTCCGGCGGGAAGTTGTCCTTGCCGCCCAGCCAGTAGTCGTAGATCCGGGCCGGGTGGGGCCGGTGGGTCTGCAGCAGCACCGGGTCCACGAAGCCCGAAGTGTCGGTCACGTCCGCAGGGTTCGTGGCGTTGTCGAACTCGGGCATCGGGTCCCCTCCGTTTGGCCTGATCAACTGTCATCAGAAGCTGGCAGCCGGCCGGTTGATCGGTTCTGCATCGTACCCGGCTCACTTGGAAGGACGATCACCGCCCCGGGTCGGGTTCACCGCGAGGTCCACCGGCGATGACTGCGGCGGCGGCACCTTCGGCGGCGCGGGTGCGCAGCCAGGGCGAGCGGGCGGCGAGGACGCCGAGCCCCAGGGCCACCAGGTGGCCGGCGTCGGCCAGTTGCTGGTCCGCCGCCCAGGTGCCGGTCAGTGCCACGGCCAGGGCCGGCAGGCCGTACCGGCGCATCGGGCGCGGACCCAGGGCGAGCAGGCAGCCGACGGTGGCGACCAGTCCGTAGCTGATCCCCACGTCCCGCGCGCGGGAGAGCGCCCCCGGGATCCGGGCGGTCAGCATCACCCACATGGCGCCCTCGGTGAGCAGGGTGGCGCCCAGGTGGCCGAAGACGAACACCGCGCCCGCGCGGGCCGGGCCCCAGCGCCACTCGGCCAGGCCCAGGGCGACGGCGACTGCCGCGATGCCGGCCCAGGCCGGGACCCCGTCGACCACCAGGCCGCTGGTGAACATCGTCCACCACTTGCCCACCTCCATGTGGTGGACGTTGCTGCTGTTGTGCCGGACGAACCGGGCCCGCCCGGCGTGGCTCTGGGTGGCGAGCCACGAGGCGGTGACGGTCAGCAGGACGACGTAGACGGAGGTGAGGCGCAGCCGGAAGGCGGCTCCGCGGGCGGTCGACCGGAGGGCGGCCGTTCTGGACACCGGCCGCCGGGAGGTGGCGGGGTCGGTCTGCTTCGTCGTCCCGAGGCGGTCCGTCATCGTGGGTGGCGCCCTTAGCTGTGCGGTGTCCGGTGCCCGGCGGCTCCACGGGCGGCCGGAGAGCCAGCCTACGGCAGTCGGGGGCGGCCGCCCGCCGACGGTTCCCGGGGCGCTACTCCGCACGGTTCCCGGGCGGCGGCGAGGGGAAGGAGGGGCACGGTCCGGGCCGGTCACCCGAACGGGCCGTCGCGGCGGCGGGTGCGGGCCGCGCCGCGCGAGGGTGAGGGGGGACCGTCGAGGAGGAGCCGATGACCGGCAGCACCACCGGGGTGCCGCAGGCCCACCGGGGGCCCTGGTGGGCGCGCGCCGCCCGAGCGGCGTGGCGCTACGTCCGGCGCGCTCCCGGCACCTACATCTGGTTGGCGATCCTGCTGGCCACCACCCAGGTGATCCGGCACGTCGACCCCGCGACCGCCGACCGGATCCTGCAGCGGCGCTCCACCAACCTGCACCACCTCCAGGTCTCGCCGGTCCGGGTGCTGCTGACCAGCGCGCTGTGGATCGCGGGCGGCGGCTGGCTGAGCTACTTCGCGCTGTACAACGTCTTCCACGTGCCGGCCGAGCGCTGGCTGGGCACGCTGCGCTGGCTCTGCGTGGCGGTCCTGGCGCACGTCGGCGCGACCTACCTCAGCGAGGGCGTCCTCGGCTGGGCGATCCACCGCGGCCTCGCCGCGCCGAAGGCCGTCTACACGCTCGACTACGGCGTGAGCTACGCGCTCGCGGGGGTGGTCGGGGTGCTCACCTACCTGATCGTGCGGCCCTGGCGGTACCTGTACCTGGTCGGGGTGCTCGCGGTCTACGTCTACGGCGTCCACCAGAGCCGGGACTACACCAGCATCGGCCACCTCAGCGCGGCGCTGATCGGGCTCGCCTGCTACCCGATCACCCGGGACCGGCCCGGGGTCTTCGACCCGGTCGCCGCGGTGCGGGAGTCGTGGCGGCGGGCGCGCGGGTGGCTGCGCGGGTCGTCGCGTGAGCGGTGAGCGGTGAGCGGTGAGCCGCGGGCGGCGAGCGGAGCACGGGGCGCCGGGTCGTCCCGGGCATTGCGTGAATGCCAACAGTTCGAAACCGTACGGGCCTTGCCCCTTACGGCGACAGCCAGGGCGACGACAGCCAGGGCTGACGAGGTCCGCTTCGCTTTCGCTCCGGTGCCCGGCCCGCTCATGACGAGCGGGCCGGGCACCGGAGTCTCCCGCCCGTGGGCGGGCGCGGTCGGGCCGTTCTACGAACCGACGCGCTGGGCCAGGCAGAGGATGTTGCCCTCGCTGTCCTTGAACCAGGCGGCGCGCACGCCGTCGCCCTCGGCGACGCCGTTGACCGTCTTGAGGCCGGGGAAGTCGTACTCCTCGAAGGTGATGCCGCGCTCACCCAGGGCGGACATCTCGCCGTCGAGGTCGGCGACCTTGAAACTGGCGAGGGTGTGGGCGGCCTGTCCGCCGCTGGGGGTGTGGTAGATGGTGAACTGCGTCGCGCCGCACTCGCAGGTCAGCTCCTCCTCGCCCTGCTCGACGACCTTGAGGCCGAGGGTGTCGGTGTAGAAGGCCTTGGCGCGGGCGAGATCGGTGGCGGGGATGACTGCTTGCAGCGGTCCGTCTCCAAGCATGGTGTTTCGCCTCCTCTCGGTTACCAGGCTAGGGAGGCGCGGGCCTGGGCGCCCGGTGGGCGGGGCGGCGCTGCGGGCCGTGCCCGGGCGGTCACGGCGCGGGTGGGCGTGCGGGCCCGGTCGAGGGCATGCCGGGATGGCCATTTCGCCTCGTAGGCCGCCATCAGGGCCCGGATCCCGGCCGGGACCTTGCCGCGACCTGACCGGAGGCGGTCCGTGCGGCCCGGCCCGGGCTCGGGTTCGGCCGGTGGTGCGGATCAGAGCCAGGGCGCCTTGCGGCCGCAGGTCAGCGGCCACTCGGCGGCGGGGGCGTTGGCGCACCACAGCTGGTAGTCGTCCGGGCCGGCCACGCGTGCGGACAGGTCCTGGTTGAGGCCGGCGCAGGTGGCGACGGGCGAGTACCGGGGGCACTGGCCGGTGGCGTCCTTGAGCACGTGTGCGCGCCAGGCGTCCAGACCCATGTCCTGGACACCCGGATCGGTGCTCGGCATGTACCGGTTGGCCGACCAGGAGCCCGCCATGGCGGTGAACAGCGCGATCGCGCAGACGCCGCCCGCGAGCACCCTGCGGAGCGTCAGGAAGCCGGGCTCGGCGGGTGCGCGGCCGGCGGTCGGGGTGCCCGGCCCGGGCTGCGCACCGTCCCCGGATCGGGCGCCCGCGCCGGTCCGTGCGCCGCTGGCGGCCCGCCGGACGACCAGCATCAGTCCGAGCACCGCGAGGACGATCAGGCAGTACATGATGATCCAGGTCGTCCGCGGGTAGAGCTGTACGGCCTGGGTGCGCTCCATCCGGGAGGCGAACCAGAACCGCAGCAGCCAGGAACTGACCAGGACGGCGGCGGCCGTCTGCACCAGGACGCGGCCCGCGCCGAGGCCGATCGCGAGCGCCGCCGCGCCGAGGACGAGCAGGGTGAAGGTGCTCTGCCCGGCCAACTCGCCACTCAGCGGCCAGTTGTGGTACGTCTGGGTGCCCGCCCGGTCGGAGACCCAGCCCATCACGTAGGCGGGATCGGCGTAGACCGTGATCATCGCGTAGCGGTCCTTGGTCGTCGCACCGAGCCGGACCATCTGGTAGAGCAGCGGCGAGCCGACCACCGCGGCGCTCAGCACGGTCACGCCCGCGAAGAGCAGCGCCCGCCGCAGGCCCGCCCCGCCCTTCCGCCAGGGCAGCAGGAACCCCGTCAGCACGAGCACACCGGGCGCGGCCCAGACGAACCAGCCGGAGTACCAGAGGAAGATCACGCCCATCGCGGAGCCGAAGGCGGCCGCCCGCAGCACGGCGGAGCGGGCCGACACCTCGTGGGCCCGGCGCAGCTCGCGCAGGCAGGCGGCCAGCAGCGGCAGCATGACCAGCATGGCGCCGTGGCTGTAGGGGCGGATGGGGTCGATGAACAGGACCGCGGAGGGCACCGCGACGAGCAGGGCCCAGAAGGGAGGGAGCAGCAGCCGCCAGGCGAGGTAGGTCAGCGGGCCGGCGACGGCGGTGCACAGCAGTTGGAGGTCCTTCATGGCGAACGCGACGCCGGCGATGCCGCCGTGGGCGCCGTGGAACAGTTCGCCCCAGACCACCAACGCGGCCGGGAACAGCGGGGGGTAGACGCCGGGCAGGCCTTTGCCGCGGATCATGTCGTCGGCCATGCCCAGCACGTTGCCGGGGTCGCCCTCCTGGCCGCCGAGGCCCCACGGGGTGCCGTTCAGCGCCACGGCGATGCCGCCCGCCACCAGGCCGGTGCCCAGCCCCGCGAGCACCGCGCAGCCGAGCCGGAGCACCAGCCGGTAGCGCTCGGCGTGGGCCCGGGGGGCCAGGTGGAGCAGCAGGGCGAGGACGGGCAGGGCGACGGCCGCCATGTGCAGTTGGAGTCCGGCGAGGCCGCTCACCTGCCCGATGCGCACCAGCGGGTTCACATCGATGCTGCGGGCCCAGAGCAGGAAGCCGACGGCGGTGCCGAGGCCGAGGAGGGCCTCGGCGAACGGGGCGGAGCGTTGCTGTCGTCGATCCGGATCGGACGGCTTCGCGGGCGAGGTGGTGCACTGCCCAGGGCTCACTTCGGGGATTCGAACGGCCGGTGGCGCGGCGGCGGTCGGACAAGTGGTCGCGTCAGACATGTAGTGCAGAACGACGGGGGCTCCGTCGCGTCACGCGGCGTTCCTGCATTGGAGTGCCGGGCTGCCGGGCTGCCGGGCACTTGGGCCCCGGCGGCACTCCGCCGCCGGTCGGTCAGGCCCGGTCGGTCAGGGTGCCCGGGCGATCAGTACGGGCTGGAAGAAGCCGGTGTCGGCGGGCTGCACCCAGTCGGCGCCGGTGAGGCCGGCCTCGGCTGCGAAGGCGCTCAACTCGGCTCGGGTGAGCGCCCAGTAGCTGGAGCGGCGGACCGCGACCTGCCACTGCCCGGTTGCGTCCGGCAGCAGCCGGAAGAGCTCCAGGTCGTAGCGCTCGCCGTCCGCGTGCCACTGCCAGAGCTGGAAGACCACCGAGCGCCGGCCGTCCGACTCGGTGGTCTGCGGCGGAGTGGAGGCCGGGCGGTCACGGCGCAGTTCGTCGTACGGGCGGGTGGAGAGCAGCATCAGCCCGCCCGGACGCAGCACCCGGCGCATCTCGCCCAGCGCGGCGCGGACGTCCTCGGCCATGAGCAGGTGGGGGAGCGCGTTGTCGGCGCACACCACGACGTCGAACCGGCCGTCCGGAAAGGGCAGTTCGCGCATGTCGGCGGCCGCCGTGGGGAGCCGGAGCCCGCGCGCGGCGGCCTCCGCGACGGCCCGGGCGGCGGAGACCGGGCTGAGGTCGGTGCCGGTCACCCGGTGGCCGAGCGCCGCCAGGCCGATGGCCTGGGTGCCGATGCCGCAGGCGCAGTCCAGCACTTCGGCCGGTCCCGCGCCCAGCCGGTCCCGGATCAGGGCGTCCAGGGCGGCGCCCTGGCGGGCGAGCGCGGCGTCCCAGTCGGGGTAGAGCAGGTGGTAGTCCTCGGCGAAGTCGTCGTAGAAGCGGCCGAGGTCGGACTGCGGGGTCGTGGTCATGGCGTCGGGGTCTCCACGGGCGGCGGCTGGCAGGAGTAACGGGCGTAGTAGGCGTTGAAGTGGGCGAGGTGGTAGGTGGTGCCACCGTGGACCAGTTCCATCGGCGGCGGATCGGACACCATGGCTCCGATCGGGTCGGGTCCGTCGGTCCGTACCTCCAGCCGGTGGCTGTTGTGGAACGCCGCGTACGCCTCGGCCCGCTCCGGTTCCCACAGTCCGCCGTCGTGCTCGAAGCCGGGCTCCGGGTGGGCCAGGGCGCGCAGCAGGGCGGGGCTGTGCACCGGGCGGACCCGGAAGTTCTCCAGGTGGCGGAGCCTGGTGACCAGCGTGACGTAGCGGCGCCCGTCGCCGCGATGGCGGCCGACCACCACCGCGTTGCCCCGGTAGTGCCAGCGGTGCGGCGCGATCCACAGCTTGGCGCCCGGGCCGAAGTGCTTGAGGCCCCGGCGGATCTCCAGCCCGCCCTCGCCGTGTGCCGTCTCCCGGGAGACGTTGGCGACGACGCCGTATCCGAGCGGCTCGCCGCCCTGTCCGTTGGTCATGGCGGCTATCCTCGCGCAGACGTGACGACCCGGAGTAGCGGTTATCCGGGCCGCGGTCATGGAACCTGTGGCGAGAGGGGCGGGCCGTGGAACGGCTGTCGGACGAGGACGGGCTGGACGGGCTGCGGCCGCTGCTGGAGGCCGGGGACGCGGTGCTCGGCTACGAGCCGGACGGCGCCTGGCCCGGCCCGGGCCTCGGTGACCGCTGCTGGGTGCTGCACACCCTGCGGGTGGACGGCCGGCCGATGCGCTGGGCCGAGGCGCTCGCGGGCACCGGGCGGCGGCTCGCCGACTGGCCGTTCACCTTGTCGCACCTGGTGTTCGACGACCGGGTCGTGCTCCCGGGCGAGGTCGACTACCCGCTGATCGGGGTGCCGGACCGCGACTGCCTCGCGCGGCTGGTGGAGGTGCTGGCCCGACACAGCGCGGACGGTCCGGCGACCGACTGCCGCTTCGCCTCGGCTTCGATCGAGGACCTGTCGCGACCGGTGACGGCCCACCGCGGCCGGCTGGACGAGGTGCTCGCCCACTACGACGCCCGGCCGCCGGAGTACGCCCAGTTCCCGGCGCACTGGTGGCCCGCCGACCGCTCCTGGTTCGTCCTCACCGACTGGGACCTCAGTGCCACCGAGGTCTTCGGCCCGCCCGCGCTGATCGCCGCCCTGATCGCCGACACCGGGCTGGAGGCCGTCCGCCACCCGAGCATCGCAGCGGTCGAGGGCGGCAGGCCCCGGTGGCCGGAGTAATCGCCGCCGGGGGTCCGGAGGTGCGGGTCGGGTGGGTGCGGAGGTACCCGGCCGGCCCCGAATCCACTGGCAGCGCGGTGGCGTGGCCGGGATGATGCGACGCATGCGCACCTTCGAAGAGCTGATCGCCGAGGCGGAGTCGGTCTCCGTGGACGGCTGGGACTTCTCCTGGCTGGACGGCCGGGCGACCGAGGAACGCCCCTCCTGGGGCTACCAGCGGCTGTTGGCCGGGCGGCTGGCGTCGGCGTCGGCGGCACTGGACGTCCAGACCGGTGGCGGGGAGGTGTTGGCCGGCGCGCTGCGTGAGGGAGCCCGCCCGCCCGTGCTGGCCGCCACCGAGTCCTGGCCGCCCAACCTGGCCCGGGCCACCCGGCTGCTGCACCCGCTGGGCGTGGTGGTGGTCGCGGACCCGGACGAGCCGCCGCTGCCGTTCGCCGACGGGGCCTTCGACCTGGTCAGCAGCCGGCACCCGGTCAAGGCCTGGTGGTCGGAGATCGCCCGGGTGCTGCGGCCCGGCGGCGCTTACTTCGCCCAGCACGTCGGCCCGGCCTCGGTCTTCGAGCTGGTCGAGTACTTCCTCGGGCCGCAGCCCGAGGCGCGCGAGGGCCGCCGCCCCGAGGCGGAGGGCGCCGAGGCGCGGGCGGCCGGGCTGGAGGTGGTGGACCTGCGCTCCGAGCGGCTGCGGATGGAGTTCCGCGACATCGGCGCGGTGGTGTACTTCCTGCGGAAGGTGGTCTGGATGGTTCCGGGCTTCAGCGTCGCGGCCCACCTGGACCGGCTGCACGAGCTGGACGCCCGGATCCGGGCGGAGGGGCCGTTCGTCGCCCATTCGGCGCGCTTCCTGATCGAGGCGCGCAAGCCGTAGCGGCCCGCTGGGAGCGGGAGCGGGAGCGGCAGGCGGGCCGCTACGGCCGGGGGTGCCGGCTCAGGCCCGGTCGACCGGGTCCAGGTACGCGTCGTGCCAGTGGTCCTCCTCGCCGTCCGGCAGCAGCAGCACCCGGTCCGGCCGGAGCGCCTCGATGGCGCCCGGGTCGTGGGTGACCATCACGATCGCGCCCGGGTAACTGCCGACCGCGGCCAGCACCTCCGCCCGGGAGGCCGGGTCGAGGTTGTTGGTCGGCTCGTCCAGGAGCAGCACGTTGGCGCCGGAGTGGACCAGGGCGGCCAGCGCCAGCCGGGTCTTCTCGCCGCCGGACAGCACGCCGGCCGGCTTGTCGGCGTCGTCCCCGCGGAACAGGAACGCGCCGAGGACGGTCCGCAGTTCGCCGTCGGTCAGCCCGGGCGCGGCCGCGGCCAGGTTGTCGCGGACGCTGAGCGCCGGGTCCAGGGTGTCGTGCTCCTGGGCGAAGTAGCCGAGCCGCAGGCCGGTGCCGGGGACGACCCGGCCGGAGTCCGGGCGCTCCTGACCGGCCAGCACGCGCAGCAGGGTGGTCTTGCCGGCGCCGTTGCGGCCGAGCACGACCAGTCGGCTGCCGCGGTCCACGGCGAGGTCCAGGCCGCTCAGCACGGTCCGGCCGCCGTAGGCCTTGGCGAGGCTGACCGCGCCGAGCGGCGTCCGGCCGCAGGGTGCGGGCTCGGGCAGCCGGATCCGGGCGGTGCGCTCGGCCTGCCGGACGGGTTCGAGCTCGGCGAGCATCCGGTCGGCGCGGCGGGCCATGCTGCGGGCGGTGGTCGCGGTGGCGACGTTGGACCGCATCCGGTCGGCCTGGGCGTGCAGCGCGGCGGCCTTGCGCTCGGCGTTGGCCCGCTCCCGGGTGCGGCGGCGCTCGTCGGCCGCGCGCTGGGCCAGGTAGGCCCGCCAGCCGGTGTTGTGGATGTCCAGCGCGGCGCGCTGCGGGTCCAGGTGGAAGACCCGGTTGACGGTCTCCGCCAGCAGCCCGAGGTCGTGGCTGATCAGTACCAGTCCGCCCTGGTGGGCGGCGAGGAAGCCGCGCAGCCAGCCGACCGAGTCGGCGTCCAGGTGGTTGGTGGGCTCGTCCAGCAGCAGGGTGCCGTGGTCGGCGAACAGGATGCGGGCCAGCTCGACCCGGCGGCGCTGGCCGCCGGAGAGCGTGCCGACGGGGGAGTCCAGTACCCCGGCGGGCAGCCCGAGCCCGGCCGCGACCCGGGCGGCCTCGGCCTCGGCCGCGTAGCCGCCGCGGGACTGGAACCCGGCGTCGGCACGGGCGTAGGCGTCCATCGCCCGGCGCTCCTCGACGGCGGAGCCGGCCGTAGCCATGGCCTGCTCGGCGGTGCGCAGCGCGCGGACGGCGGTGTCCAGGCCGCGGGCGGACAGGATGCGGTCGGTGACGGTGACGGCCGGGTCGGCGGCCCGGGAGTCCTGGGAGAGGTGGCCGACCGGCCCGGTGCGGGTGACCGTCCCGGCGGCGGGCGGCAGTTGGCCGGCGAGGATGGAGAGCAGGGTGGTCTTGCCGGCGCCGTTGCGGCCGACCAGGCCGATCCGGTCGCCGGGGGCGATGTGCAGGGTGATGTCGGACAGCAGCAGGCGGGCGCCGACGCGCACGTCGACACCACGGGTGGTGATCATGGGATAACGCTCCGAAACAGCTAACGGACACACGGGTGGCGTGGAGGCGGGTCCGTCGGCTAGGAGATTCGGGGCGTGGACATGTCGGCCAGGGTAGCGGCCGGCCGGAACGGACGCACCCGAATTAACGGGTGCGTCCGGGTTGACCAGGTCACGACGGCGTCGGCCGGAGTCGCGACGAGGCCGGCCGGGGGCGCGACGGCGTCGGCCGGTGAGGGCCGTCAGCCGCGCAGCACGGCGGCCACCACCGCCGGGTGGAACAGCCGGGTCGGCGGCGCGACCAGCGAGAGCACCTCGTGGAAGGCGGCGGTGACCTCGGGGTTGTGGGTGGCGCCCCGCAGCACCTTGTCCAGGTAGCGGTGCTGGAGCCTGATCAGCGCACCGGAGGGGCCGCCGGTGGTGGCGGCGAAGCGGACGTCCTCGGCGCTGGACATCATCCAGGCCGTCTTGGACACCGCCGCGATCTCCCGGCGCGCGTCGCGAGCCGTGGCCGGACCGATGCCGCCGTGCCGTGCGGCTGTGCGGCGCAGCACCTGGGCGCAGAACAGCGACACCGTGATGCCCTGCCCGTACACCGGGTTGAAGGTGCTCGCGGCGTCGCCGACCACCACCAGCCCGTCGGGGGCGCTGCGTTCGTAGTGCCGCCGCACGCCCGGGCCGGGGAGGAAGCCGCGCACCTCGCCCGCCGGTTCGGCCTCCCGCAGCATCTCCCGCAGTGCCGGGTCGCGCAGGCGGGACAGGTGCTCGGTGAAGCCCTCGGCGCCGGGCGCGGGTTCGGCGCCGCGCATCCCGGCCAGGCTGACGATCCAGCGGTCGCCCTCGACCGGCAGCAGGACGCCCATCCGCGGCTTGTCCGGGGCCTTGGTCTGGAGGTAGACCGCCTGGTAGCCGAGGTCGACGCCGGGCGGGCGGTGGAACAGCCGGGAGGCGTACGCGACGCCCGCGTCCACCCGCTCCTCGGGCACCGGGCGGCCCAGCGCGCCGAGCCACTTCGGCACGGAGGTCGAGCGGCCGGATGCGTCGACGACCAACTCGGCCGGGATCTCCCGGACTTCACCGCGCTCCCGGCCGCGCTCGCGGACCGTGACCCCGGTCACCCGCTGCGCCGAGCCGAGCAGCCCGACCACGTCGGTGCCCTCCAGGAACTCGATCGACGGCTCGGTGCGGGCCCGGTCCAGCACCACCTTGTCCAGGACCGGGCGGGTGCAGGAGAGGAACGCCAGCCGGGCCGGGTAGTCGGCCATCCAGCCGGCGGAGCTCAGCCACCGGAGGTCGCCCGAGGTGGCGACCCGGTGCGCGCCCGCGTCCGTCAACTCCTGCTTGATGCCGGGCATCAGCTCCTCCAGCGCCCGGTGGCCCGCCTCCAGCACCAGGTGGGCGTGCCGGCCCTGCGGCACCCCGGCCCGGAAGGCCGGCCCGTCCGGGTACCGGTCCCGCTCCACCACGACGATCCGCTCGGCGCGGCCCCGAAGCGCCCAGGCCGCCACCACGCCGGCCAGCCCGCCGCCGATCACCACCGCCGTGCCCCGCGCGGGGGCCGTCTCCGAAGAATTCATGCGACGTAGCGTAGTGGCGGCGGCGCCGGTCCGTAATCGTTCCAGCTGGACGAACGTGCCGGTCCCGCAGGCCCGTTGACATCCGGTCGGGGTGGCCGGGGCGGGCCGGCCCGCGGGCGAGGCCCGGTGGCAAGGGTCGATCGTGCCGGTACTGAAATCGTGCCGGTTGCGTCGGCGTCCTCCGGGGCGCGCCGACCCCGATCGGCACGGTCCACGGGATGAACTTCGAGCTCATCCCGGAGCTCACCGGGGCTCACGTGGGCCTTCGGCCATCCGTTCGCGATCGGTTCGATGGCGCTGGTCTGCACCGGGCTGTACCTGGTGTTCAAGCGCCGCGACCGGCTCTGACGGCCCCGGGCGGGCCGTCCGTGTGCCATCGGAAGGCCTCGTGCTAAGGAAGCGTCAAGAACCCCGTCCGCCGGTGTCAAGGTGGCGTCAGGGAGCGTCTCATCGCAGGTGGCGCGGCGCTAGCGTCGCGCGGCGGAGAGAAACGGTTCTGCGTTCGGTTCCCACCGGGAGCCCCCGGCGGACCGTGCAGCGGGGGAAAGGGACGTGTGGTCATGACCACCTCGACAGCGGGCAGAACGGCCACCTCGGAGGAGGCGACTGCGGGCGGGGGCGACGGTCCCGAACCGACCGGAAGTCCGCAGCCGCCCGGAGCGCGGGTCCCGACCGGCTCGCTGGCCCGCCTCGGCCAGGGGCTGCGGACCGTCGGCAGCCCCTCCTACTGGACCACCCCGCGGCTGGTCCGCGGCCTCACCGCGCTCAGCCTGGCCGCCCTGATCGGCCTCGGCGCCATCACCACCGCGGTGCTCGGCGGCGCCCGCGACGGCACCGACACCATCGGCCACCAGGCGGCGCCCCAGGCCACCCGTGCCGCCGACCTGTACTTCGCGCTCAGCGACATGGACGCCCAGGCCGCCAACCTGCTGCTGGTCGGCGACGACCCGGACTACGCCACGCTGCGCAAGCAGACCCTGGACACCTACGAGCAGCGCCGCAACCAGGCCGACGACGACCTCCAGAAGGCCGCCCAGTCCGCCGCCGACGACCCGGCCGGGCAGCGCGCCGTCCAACTGGTGCTCGGCCGGCTCGGCAGCTACGAGGCCCTGGTGGCCCGCTCCCAGCTGCTGGAGGAGCAGGCCAAGGCCCCGGCCGGCCAGCCCTCGCCCGCCGCCCTGGACGCCTACCGGCAGGCCTCCGACCTGCTGCGCAACCAACTGCTGCCCGCCGCCGACCAGGTCACCGCCGCCAACGAGGCGACCGTCGACCAGGTCTACGGCCGGCAGCGCGACGCCCTGGGCACCGGCTGGTGGTGGCTGTTCGTCGTCGGACTGCTCGCCCTCGCGGTGCTGGTCGGGCTCCAGCGCGTGCTGGCCGTGCGCTACCACCGGGTGTTCAACCCCGCGTTGGCGGGCGTCACCCTGCTGACCGGCCTGGTGCTGGTGACCGGGCTGGCCCTGGTGGGCCGCACCTCGGACCACCTGGTGACGGCCAAGAGCGACGCCTACGACTCGGTGATCGCGCTCAGCCGGGCCCGCGCCGTCGCGTACGACATGAACGCCGACGAGAGCCGCTACCTGATCGACCCGGGCCGCGCGGCCGTGTGGGAGCAGGCCTACCTGGAACAGAGCCAGGCGATCGTCCACTTCGACGGCGCGACCCTGGGGACGTACAACACCCGGCTGCAGGCCGCCGTCGACGGACACCGGCAGAACCGCTCCAGCGTGCCCTTCGGCGGGTACCTGGGCAACGAGATGCACAACATCACCTTCACCGGCGAGCAGGAGGCCGCCGAGCGGGTCCTGGGTGCCTTCCAGGAGTACCAGGTGATCGACCACCGGATGCGCGACCTGCGCGCCGCCGGGCAGCTCAAGGACGCCATCACGCTCAACACCGGGCTCGCCAAGGGGCAGTCCAACTACCAGTTCGGGCAGTTGGGTTCGGCCATGCAGGAGACCATCGACATCAACCAGAAGGCGATGGACTCGGCGCTCGCGGCGACCGACGGTGACCTCGACGGCAGCACCGCGGCGTTGGGCGGTGTCGTCCTGGCGGTGGCGCTGGGCCTGACCGCGCTGGGGGTGCGGCCCCGGCTGCGCGAGTACCGGTAGGGCGGGTCGGGCCCACCCGGTCGGTCGGGCCGGTGGCCCGGTGACTGGAAGAGCGTGATCAGGGAAGCCGTGGGACGGGGCCCGGTGGCGATCGGCGGATCGCCACCGGGCCCCGCCGGTTGCCGGGGTGCGCCGGTTGCCGAGCCCCGCCGGTTGCCGGGGTGCGCCGGCGACAAGGAAGAGTCGGTGACGAGGAAGAGCCGTCACCGGTGTGCCGGATTGACAAGCACCCTTGCCGTCCCGGCGAATAGCAGGCATGGCCGACGAAGACCTCGAGAACGTCCTCACCACGGTGGGCCCCCGGCTGCGGGCGCTGCGGCGGGAGCGCGGCACCACGCTCGCCCAACTGGCCGCGGCGACGGGCATTTCGCTCAGCACGCTGTCCCGGCTGGAGTCCGGGCAGCGCAAGCCGACCCTGGAACTGCTGCTCCCGCTGGCCCGGGAGTACCGGGTGCCGCTGGACGAACTGGTCGGCGCCCCGGCCACCGGCGACCCCCGGATCCACCCGCGCCCGGTCGTCAGGAACGGCCAGACCATCGTCCCGCTCACCCGCCACCTCGGTGGTCTGCACGCGTACAAGCACATCATGCCGCCCGGCCGGAACAGCGGGCCCGAGCTGGAGTTGAAGGTCCACGAGGGCTACGAGTGGCTGTACGTGCTCTCCGGGCGGCTGCGACTGGTGCTCGGCCCGCACGACCTGGAGCTGACGGCCGGTGAGGTTGCCGAGTTCGACACCCGGACGCCGCACGCCTTCGGCAACGCCGGCCCGCAGCCGGTGGAGTTCCTCAGTCTGTTCGGCCCGCAGGGCGAACGGATCCACATCAGGGCGCGCCCGGGAACCTCTGTTCGGTAGGTTCGTTCCCTGACAGGGGGTTTCCGCTTCGGGCTCCCAGCAGGCCGCCGGGAGGGGCCGAATACATGAGTGTGCAGCAGAGCACGGAGTCCGGCGAGAGCGGTGGAACCGAGCAGCGGCCGGGGACCGGCCCGGCCGGGGCGGCAACCGGGTCGGTAGCCGGGTCGGACGGGCCCGCGGTCGGCCCGGTGGAGGGACCGGGTGCCGGGTCGCCCGCCGGAGCCGCCGGCGGGACGCCCGCCGACCCGGAGGAGCCTGCCGGGGCCGGTGCGAAGCCCGCGCGCAAGAAGCGCCCGTTCTGGCAGGAGCTGCCGATCCTCCTGGTGATCGCCCTGCTGCTCTCGCTCGGCATCAAGACCTTCTTCGTACAGGCCTTCTCGATCCCCTCGGGCTCGATGGAGAACACCCTGCAGATCGGTGACCGGGTGCTGGTCGACAAGCTCACCCCCTGGTTCGGCGCCGAGCCCGAGCGCGGTGAGGTGGTGGTGTTCCGCGACCCGGGCGGCTGGCTGGACGACACCGGGCGGACGAGCTCCGGCGGCTTCATGACGACCGTCCAGAAGGCGCTGAGCACCGTCGGCCTGATGCCCTCGGCGGACGAGAAGGACCTGATCAAGAGGGTGATCGCGGTCGGCGGTGACACCGTCGAGTGCAACGCGGGCAGCCCGGTGAAGGTCAACGGCGTCGCGCTGGACGAGCCGTACCTGTTCCCCGGGGCGACGCCCTGCGACAACGACCCGGTCGGCACCGTCACCGTGCCCAAGGGCAAGCTCTGGGTGATGGGCGACCACCGCAACAACTCCCGGGACTCCCGCCCGCACCACAACCTCACCGGAGACGGCTTCGTGCCGGTGGACAACGTGGTCGGCCGGGCCTTCGTGGTGGCGTGGCCGATCTCGAACTGGTCCACCCTGCCCGTCCCGGACACCTTCGACAAGGTGCCCTCCCGGGCCGCGGGCAGCCCGCTGGAGGCGCCCCCGGCGCCGGCGGGGCTCGCCTTCGCGGGGGTCGTGCCGATCGCGTTGTGGCGGCGCCGGCGGGCGCGGCGCACCGCCGGCTGAACCGGAACCGAATCCGGAACCGAATCCGGAACCGGGGTCGGGTGGCTTCGCCGGAACTCCGTCCGCCGTGTTCTACACGGCTGTAGAGTTCCGGCGGCGGGCCGCGGAGCCGGGCGCGGCCGCACCGGTCGGGGCGGGAGGCGCAGCCGTGGTGGAGAGTCCGAGCGGGCCCGAGTCGGCCGCGGAGTCGGTGGGTCGGGCGGAGCCGGTTGACCCGGTGGGTTCGGTGGGGTCGGTTGACCCGGCGGACGAGGAGGTCCGGTGGGTGTGCCAGCCGGTCGAGGTCGACCTCGGCGACGGCGCCTGGGCGCTCGGTCGGATCAGCGGCTGGTGGCAGGACCCGGCCGGGCGGGACTGGTGCCGGCTGCGGGTCGTCCGCGGCGCGGGCCCCGCCGGGTGGCGGCCGTTCGACCCCGAGCGGGTACGGCTGTTTCCGGACTCGGGGTTGTGACTCCGGGTTGTGAAGAGAGTGTCAGGAGTTCTTGGCGGAACCGTTCGAGGGCCCTCGTCGTCCCTGGCAGCGAACGCCGACTAGGCCACTTTTCAGCAACCGGGGACGACGTGAGTTCCGAGATCTACTTCAGCAACAACTACCGCGACCTGTGCGAGCAGTACGGGACCGGCGCGGGCTTCCAGTTCGAGTTCTCCTGCTACCGCTGCTCCGACACCTGGCGCTCCCCGTTCGAGCGGTTCACCACCGGCCAGGTGGCGGGCTGGATAGGCAAGGGCGTCAGCGCCGCCTGGAACCTGATCGGCGGCAACGCCAACACCATCAGCAACGCCGCGGACGGCCTGGCCGGCCAGACCTGGGGCACCGCGCGGGACTCCGCGTTCCAGCGTGCGATCGACAACGCCCAGACGCACTTCAACCGTTGCGCCCGCTGCACCCGCTACGTCTGCGGCCGCTGCTTCAGCCCGGAGCAGGGCCTGTGCTTCGACTGCGCCCCGGACACCGCGGCCGAGGCGGCGGCGGCGCAGCGGCGCGGCCTCAACGACATGGTGTCGGACCGGGCTTACCAGGTCGGCCAGCAGGCCGGCGCGGAGTTCGACGTCCGGACGCCGCGCCAACTGGTCTGTCCGCAGTGCCGGACGGAGACCCACGGCACGCCGTTCTGCCCCGGTTGCGGGTTCAAGCTGGCGCAGCCCGTCCAGTGCGGGGAGTGCCACAAGGACGTGCCGGAGGGGGCCGCGTTCTGCCCGTCCTGCGGGGCGAGGCGCTGAGCGGCCGGTAGCCGGCAGCCGATGTGACAGGGCGCCCGCGGACCTCGAAGGTCCGCGGGCGCCCTGTCGGTTGGTGTCGGGTTCCGTCGGTGTCGTGCCCGTTCGTGCCGGGGCTGTACGTGCCGTGTCCGTACGTGCCGGGGGCGCCGGTTCGGGGCGGGCCCCGGGGCGGCTCAGCCGTACGACACGTTGGCGCACGGGTCGTCGTCCGCCGAGCGGGCGGTGCCGCTGACGCTGGTCGGCAGCGGGGCCGGGACGCCCGGTGCGCCGGGTGCCGAGGTGGCGGCGGGGGCCGGGTTGGCGGCGGCGAAGTCGTGGCCGAGCACCACGCTCAGGCCCTTGCCGCCGGGCTCGACGGTCGCCCCGGGGAAGAGCTTGGCGACCGCCTCGGCGTTGGTGCGCTCGCCGGTGCCGTACTCGACCACGGTGGTGCTGCGGGGCTTTCCGCCCGCGTTGCCGACGGTGGTGACGGTGTAGCCGGCGCCCTTGACGGCCTCGGCGCCCTTGTTGCCGATGCCGCTCTCGCCGGTGCCGTTGAGGACGGCGACCTTGATGTCCGCGTTCTTGGCGGCCGCCGTGGGGGAGGGCGTGGCCTCGGCCGCGGGCGGGGTGCTGGGTGCGGCGGAGCCGGTGGCGGCCGGGCTCTGGGCGCTGGCGTCCTGGCCGTCGATGGTGCGGTCGGCCTTGAGCGCGGCCCAGAGCTGGTCCACGTCGGGATGGACCAGGGCGACCCGGGGGCCCTCGTAACGCCACGGCGCGGTCAGGAACTTGACGTCGTGGAGGTCGACGTCCTTGATCGACATGGCGAAGGACATCAGCTTGGCGGCCGAGCCGAGGTCGGGGTCGACGGTCAGCGACTTGGTCGCCGCGTCGGCGAGCGGCAGCAGGGTCGTCGGGTCCATGCCGCGCGACTTGACCTCCTTGATGAGGGAGGAGAGGAAGGCCTGCTGGCGCTTGGTGCGGCCGATGTCGGAGCCGTCGCCGATGCCGTGCCGGACCCGGACGAAGTCCAGCGCGGACTGGCCCTCGACCTTCTGCTTGCCCTTGGCGAAGATCAGCTTGCCCTTGTGGCCGAGGTTGGGGTTGAGGTCCCCCTCGTAGACGTTGTTCGGCAGGCAGACCTCGACGCCGCCGACGGCCTGGGTCATCGAGGCGAAGCCGCCGAAGTCCACCACGATGGTGTGGTCGACCCGCAGGTTGGTGAGCTTCTCGACGGCGTTCTGGGTGCAGGCCGGGTTGCCCTGGTCGGTGTTGCCCACCGAGAAGGCGCTGTTGAACATCACATTGGTCTGTTCCTTGGTCCACTTGCCGTTGGGGAGCTTGCACGGCGGGATGTTGACCAGGGAGTCGCGGGGGATCGAGATGCCGACGGCGTGCTTGTGGTCGGCGTAGACGTGCAGCAGGATCGCGGTGTCCGAGCGGGCGCCGTCGTCCCCGCCGCCGCCCAGGTCGCTGTTGCCGTTGCCGCGACTGTCCGAGCCGATCAGCAGCACGTTGACCGGGGTGCGGCCCTGGGCGTCCGGGGCGGCGGCCTCCGGGCGGTCCTTGCTGAGGGCGTCGCGGTCGAAGGTGGTGATGTTGCTGTTCAGGCGGTAGTAGACGGCGCCGCCGGCGAGGACCAGCAGTGCGGTGCAGCCGGCTGTGATCCAGAGCACCTTCTGCTTGGTGCTGCGCTTGGGCTTCGGCTTGGCCCGGCCGGCGGGGCGGGCGCCGGATATCTCCTTGGCCGAACCGTCCTTGCTCGAACCGTCGTTGTCCGTACCGGCTTTGCGGTTCGCCGCTCTGCGTCCGCCCGCCCGGCGCGGCGAATTCTCGGTCCCGGTGGAACCCCTGCGACCCGACACGGCGTCATCCTCCACAGTAGCCACGGAACCCCCGTCGGAGCGGTGGCTTGCGTGGTACTGGGTCGGAGTCGATCCGGGCCGTCCCGTCGCTAAACTTTTACACCGCTGTAGAAACTTCAGTGGAGCATACTAAGCGTAGATGAGAAAAATACTGGTCAGGCCATCAGAGAAGGTCGGCCGGGTCCCGTCTCCGCCGCTCCGTACCCGCACGAGGAGCACGATGACTCACCGGATCGCACGTTCGATAGCCGGCGCCCTGGTGGCACTGCTGGCCGCCGTCGGCCTCAGCGCCGCGGCGTCGAGCGCGACGGCGGTGGCCGCACCCCGGACCGCCGCGAGCAGCACGGCCGTTGCCGGCGCAGCGGCCGCCGTTCCCGTTCCCGTCGCCGTCGCCGTTGCGCAGGGCGCACCGGAGCAGCAGGACGCCCACATCGCGGCCAAGACGGAGAAGAAGAAGTCCGGCTTCTTCGCCAAGCTCGGCAAGTTCCTGCTGGTCGTGGTCATTCTGATCATCCTGTTCATCATCCTGGTGATCTGGGGCATCGTTCACCTGGTGCGCAAGCTCTTCCGTCGCCGCTGAGGCGCTGAGGCGCTGAGTTGTTGAGCCGCTGAGCCGCTGAGCCCGTCGAGCTGTTGAGCGGCCGGCCGGTTGGCTGTGGCCCGTACCGGGTGCCGAAACGGCGTCCGGCACGGGCCACTCGGGCGTGATTGGCCCTGTCCCGTCCGGCCGCGGCGCCCCAGGATGGGCGGCATGAGCGACTTCCCCCGGAACGCCGGCACCGACGCGCTGCACCCCGAGAGCCGGATCGTCCACCCGCCGCTGGCCGGACTCGGCGGCGGCCGGCCGATGGGCGTCCCACTGCACCAGAGCCACCTGTACGCCTTCGAGACCAGCGAGGCGCTCAGCGCCTCCTTCGCCGGCCCCGACGGCGCGTTCGTCTACAACCGGTACGGCAACCCCACCGTCCGCTCGCTGGAGGACGCCGTCGCCGGCCTGGAGGGCGGCACCGGCGCCCTCGCCACCGCCTCCGGCATGGGGGCGATCAGCACCGTGCTGCTCGCCCTGCTGCGCTCCGGCGACCACCTGATCGCCCAGCGGAGCCTGTACGGCGGGACGTTCGCACTGCTGGCCGACCTCGCCGAGCGGTGGGGCGTCGAGGTCACCCACGTCTCCGGCGCCGACCCGGACGAGGTTGCCGCGGCGCTGCGGCCCACCACCCGGCTGCTGCACCTGGAGACCGTCTCCAACCCGACCACCCGGGTCACCGACCTGCCCGGGCTGATCGCGGTCGCCAAGCGGGCCGGGGTGCTCAGCGTGGTCGACAACACCTTCGCCACCCCGCTGCTGTGCCGCCCGATCGAGCACGGCGCGGACGTGGTCGTGCACTCGGCCACCAAGTACCTGGGCGGGCACTCGGACGTGCTCGCCGGGATCGCCGTCTTCGCCGACGCCGGACTGCACCGGAAGGTGTGGCACTACGGGACCGAACTCGGCGCCAGCGCCGACCCCTTCGCCGCCTGGCTCACCCTGCGCGGCCTGCAGACCCTGGCGCTGCGGGTCCGCCGCCACTGCGACACCGCGCTGGACCTGGCCACCCGGCTGTCCGCCCACCCGGCCGTCGCCGCCGTCCACTACCCGGGCCTGCCCGACCACCCCGACCACGAGCTCGCCCGCCGCCTCCTGCCCGACGGCCACGGCGGCGTCCTCGCCTTCGACCTGGCGGGCGGCCGGGAGGCGGCCCGGGCCTTCACCGAGTCCGTCCGGCTGGCCGCGTTGGCGCCCTCGCTGGGCGGGGTCCACACCCTGGTGGTCCACCCGGCCAGTACCTCGCACCGGCAGCTGTCGGACGAGGAGTTGGCGGCGGTGGGGATCGGTGCGGGGACGGTGCGGGTGTCGGTCGGCATCGAGCACCCGGAGGACCTGTGGGCGGACGTGGAGCAGGCCCTGGCGAAGGCATGACGGTCGGCCGCCGGGGGTGGTGGCGAGCACGTCCGGTCGGTCGTGTGGTGCGAGCAGGGCTCCGGCTCCGTCCCCGTCGCTGGTTCAGGCCGGGGCGGGGGCCCGTCGCCGTCCGGGCCGCAGATGCACGGCGCGCCGTTGAACGGTCATCCGTCGCCGGAGGGCCGTCAGCGGGCCTTGGGGCGGGCGGCGAGGAGGGCGATGTCGTCCTCCGCGGCAGGGGCCGGGGGTGGGGCGAGGGAGTGCAGGACGGCGTCGAGCAGCTCTTCGAGGTCGCCGGTAGCGGGGAGCCGGAGGGCGGCGAGGCGCGCCAGTGAGGTGTCGATGTCCTCGTTGCGGCGCTCGACCAGGCCGTCGGTGTAGAGGAGCAGGGTCTGCCGTGGGTCGAGCGGGCGGGTGGTCTGCTCGTAGCCGCCGAGGCCGGTGCCGAGCGGCGGGCCGGTGGGCACGTGCAGCAGCTCGGTGGGGCGGTCCGGGGTGATCAGGGCGGGTGGCAGGTGGCCGGCGCTGGAGAGCGTCCAGCGGGCGCGGCCCGGGTCGGCGAGGGCCAGCAGGCAGGTCGCCGGGCGGGCCGTGTCGTCGGCCGAGATGACGTGGTCGAGCTGGCGCAGGATGCGGTGCGGGGGCAGGTCCATGCCGGCGATGTCGCGCAGCGCCGAGCGGTAGTGGCTCATGTCGACGGCGGCCTCGACGCCGTGCCCCATGACGTCGCCCATCGCCAGCAGGGTGCGGCCGAAGGGCAGCCGGACCGTCTCGTACCAGTCGCCGCCGACCACCGAGCTGCTGCCGGAGGGCAGGTAGCGGGAGGCGAGGGCGAGGTTCTGGTGCGGGTTGCCGGGCTCGCTCAGCAGGGCCCGCTGGAGTTCCAGGGCGATGCCCTGGGAGCGGGTGTAGCTGCGGGCGTTGTCGATGCCGGTGGCGGCGCGGGCGGCGAGGTCGCCGAGCAGGGCGGCTTCGTCGGGGGTGAAGGCCGGGGTGGCGGCGGTGCGGCCGAGAGTGAGCAGTCCGACCAGGCGGCCCCGGGCGGTGAGCGGCAGGACGAGCAGCGAGGCGGCGCCGGCCGGGCAGGCGTCGTCGGGGCCGGGGTCGGCGAGCACGGGGATGCCGGCGGCCAGGCTGCGGGCGGCGGCCGAGCCCTCGCGGTGGCGCACCGACTCGCCGGGGCGGGCCAGTTCGGCGCAGGCGGCGTCGAGTTCGGGCACGACCCGGACCGCGGCGCGGTGCAGCCGCCGCCCGCCGGGCCCGCCGGGCCGGCCGGGGCGGGCGGGTTCGGCCTCGGGCGGGAGCACGTCGACGACGGCGAAGTCGGCGAGGGCGGGCACGGTGAAGGCGGCGAGTTCGGCGCAGGTGGTGCCGATGTCGAGGGTGGTGCCGATCCGTTCGGCGGCGGCGTTCAGCAGGGCGAGCCGGGCGCGGGCCTGTTCGAGTTCGCGCAGCTGTGCGCGGGCCGGGTCGGGGTCGTCCAGGACGACGACGATCACGCCGGTGGTCCGCCCGGCGTGGCGCAGCGGCCGGTAGCGCACCCGGAGGCCGGGCGGGACGGGGGAGCCGACGCCGTCGGGGCCGCCGGTGGCGTGTTCGCGGTCGTGCCCGTCGGCGAGGACGCGGCGTAGCGCGGGGACGGCGTCGGCGAAGGCGGTGGCCTCGGCGGCGCGGCCGAGCAGGTCGGCGCGGCGCAGTCCGGTGACGGTGGTGAAGGCGGGGTTGAGGTACTGCCAGCGCAGCCGGTCGTCGAGGAGGGCGATGCCGACGGGAGCGGTGGCGAGCACCTCGCGCAGCAGGTCCGGGTCGTTGTCGGGGTTTTCGGTACCGGGATTCTCGCTGCCGGGGTTCTCGGCTCCGGGGTCCTCGGCTCCGGGGTTCTCGCTTCCGGTCCCCTTGGTTCCGGGGCGGTCACTGCCGGTGATGGAGCCGAGGCGTGCGGCGATGGCCGCCGCGGTCGCCGCCAGGGAGCGGGAGTCCGGGGGCGGGGTGCCCTCGGTTCGGTTGCCGTGCCGGAAGTGCATAGGCCCATGATCACGCGCCGGCGCGCGGCGCGCCCACAACTGGGTGAAACCTTGACTGCCCGGAGACACCGTTGTAGCAGAGCGTCGCTGTTTGCGTGCGCGCACACGTACTTGTAGAGTGCGTGCACACGCACACAGTCATTCGGCTTCCGGGAGTGCCCGGGAGCCGGGAGGAGGGCCCGCATGGCAGACACCCCGATGAACGGCACCCGGATCGTCCTGATCACCGGCACCTCCTCCGGGATCGGCCTCGCCGCCGCCGTGGCCGCCGCCCGGGCCGGCTTCCGGGTGGTCGCCACCATGCGCGACACCGGCCGGGCCGGGCAGCTGCTCCGCGCGGCGGAGACGGCCGGCGTCGCCGAACGGATCGAGATCGAGCGGCTGGACGTCACCGACCCGGCCTCCGTCACGGACTGCCTGGACGTCGTCCTCGACCGGCACGGGCGGCTGGACGCGGTGGTCAACAACGCGGGTGCCGGCTTCGTCGGCACGATCGAGCAGGACGGGATGGCGCCGGTGCGCGCCGCCATGGAGGTCAACTACTTCGGCGTGGTCGAGGTGACCCGGGCCGCGCTGCCGCACCTGCGGGCCGCCGGCGGCCGGGTGGTCACCGTGACCAGCGTCGGCGGGGTGGTCGGGCAGCCCTTCAACGAGGCCTACTGCGCGGCCAAGTTCGCCGTCGAGGGCTTCATGGAGTCGCTCGCGCCGGTCGCCGCCGCCGTCGGGGTGGCCGTCACCGTGGTCGAACCGGGTGCGGTGGCGAGCGAGTTCATCGGCAACCAGGGCATCGACGTGCCCGCGCTGGTGGCCGCCGCCGGCCCGTACGGCGACGCCCTCCAGGCTTACGTCGACCGGACGTTGAAGGCCTTCGGCAGTGCCCAGACCCCCGAGGAGGCGGCCGCGCCGATCGTCGAGGTGCTGACCGCCGAGCGGCCGCCGCTGCGGGTGCAGACCTCCGAGGCGGCCCGGGCCTTCGCCGGGGTCAAGCTGGCCGACCTGGACGGTTCGGCGGTGCGGACGATGACGGGCGGTTGGGTCGCGAGCGAGGGCGCCTGACGCGGGGGCAGGCGCGGGGGCAGGCACGAGGGCGGGCGTGAGGGGGGCGTGAGGACGTAGGTGGGGGCGGGCACGGGGCGGGTCCGCACCGCGGTCCGCGGGTGATCACCGGTCATACTTGGGCGGCGGCGCCGGGGGCCGTCGGCGGCGTCGACCGCGGGCGGCCCGGTCCGTCCGCAGCCCCGCCCGTCAGTAGCCCAGCCCAGCCCAGCCCAGCCCAGCCCAGCCCGTCCGCAGCCCAGACCGTCCGCAGCTCAGACCCGGAGGAACCGATGAGCCCCCACCAGCCGACCAGTCGCCCGGCGGCAGGGGCCCCAGGGGTGCCGTGGAACCGGCAGCGGCTGCGCAGCAACAACGAGTGGCTGCTGCTGGAGCTGCTGCGCACCGGCGGCGGCACCTCGCGCGCCCAACTGGCCCGGGACACCGGCCTGTCCAAGCCCACCGTCTCCGCCGCGCTGGCCGACCTGGAGCAGGCCGGGCTGGTCCGCGAGGCCGGGCGGGTGGCCCCGGAGCGGGGCCGCACCGCGGTGCTCTACGAGGTCGACCCGACGGCCGGTCACGTGCTCGGCGTCGACGTCGGACGGGCCCGGCTGCGGGTCGCCGTCGCGGACCTCGCCGGCACCGTGGTCGCCCGCCGGGACGTGGCCAACCGGGGCCGGACCGCGGACGCCGTCGCTGACGCGGTGGTCGCCGCCGCGCGCGAGGCGACCGAGGAGGCGGGCCTGGCCGCCGCGGACCTGGTGCACGCGGTGATCGGCACGCCCGGGGTGTGGGACGAGGAACGGCGCGGCCTCCGGTACGCCACCAGCCTGCCCGACTGGGGCCGGCCGGGCCTGTTCGACCGAATCGGCGAGGGCCTGGACACGGCCGTCACGGTGGCCAACGACGCCAACCTCGCCGCGCTCGGCGAGTACACCCTGGGGGCCGGGCGCGGCAGCCGGATGTTCGCCTACCTGCTGGTCGGCACCGGGCTCGGGGTGGGGGTGGTGAAGGACGGCGAGCTGCTGCTCGGTGCGCACGGAGCGCTCGGTGAGATCGGCCTGGTGCCGCTGCCCGCCCGCCCGGGCGAGCCGGCCGTGACGACGCTGGAGCAGGAGGCGGCGGCGGACGCGGTGGTGCGGACCGCCGGGGACTTCGGGCTGGAGAGGAGGGGCCGGAGTCGGCTGACCGCCAAGCAGGTCTTCGAGCGGGCCCGGGCCGGGGAGGACGCGGCGCTGCGGGCGGTGGAGTGGGAGGCGGACCGGCTCGCCTACGCCGTGGCGGTGCTCTCCGCCGTCCTGGACCCGGACCTGCTGGTGCTCGGCGGGGGCATCGGCAGCAGCGCGGACCTGCTCCTGGAGCCGCTGGAGCAGGCCCTGCGCCGCTACGCCCCGATGCGGCCGACGCTCGCCCCGAGCCTGCTGGGGGAGGAGGCGGTGCTCCTCGGTGCGATCGCCACGGCGCTGGAGACGGCCCGCCCCGAGGTGTTCGAGCGCCGGACGGCGGGGCTGTGACCGCGGGTCGGTGGGGCTGTGACCGCGGGTCGGTGGGGCTGTGAGGCCGGACGGCGGCGCTGTCCGGCCGGGGCCGGTGGGTTCCGCGGAGCCCACCGGCCCGGGGGCGTCGGTCAGCCGGTGGCCAGGGTCAGGCCGTAGGCGCTGAGGATCGGGTTGACCGGCTGGAAGTAGGTCTCGCCGCCGGAGGTGCAGTCGCCGGAGCCGCCCGAGGTCACGCCCTGGGCCTGGTTGCCGGAGATGAACGAGCCGCCGGAGTCGCCCGGTTCGGCGCACACGTCGGTGCGCGTGAGGCCGTAGACGCTGCCCTCCTGGTAGTTGACGGTGGCGTTCAGCTCCTGGACGGTGCCGCAGTGCCAGCCGGTGGTGGAGCCGGAGCGGCACACCGAGCCGCCGACCGACTGCTCGGACGAGCCGCTGACCGTCACCGCGCCGCCCGCGTAGTCGTTCACCTGCGGTTGGGCGGTCCAGTCGGATCCGGCCGCCACCCAGGAGTAGTCGTTGCCCGGGAAGGTCGAGCCCTGGAAGGTGCCGATCGAACTCCCGTCGGAGGCCGCCGCGTTGGAGCCGGGCTGGCCGCAGTGGCCGGCGCTGACGAAGCCGGGCTGGCCGTTCTGGGTGACCGGGAAGCCGATCGAACAGCGGGCGGAGTTGTCGATGTAGTACGCGTCCCCGCCGCGCAGGTCGGCGAGCGGCCGGGGCGTGGCGGTGGCCCGCTCGACCCGGACCAGGGAGCGGTCCACCCCGGAGTGGTCCAGGAAGGCCGCGGTGCGGGCGTCGTCGGCGGACCGCACCACGACGGTGTTGGCGCGGACGTCCACGTACCAGAGCGGGGTGGCGTCCGGGGCGGCGGCCCGGGAGGCGTGGTCGAGCGCGTCCTTGGCCTGGTCCAGGGACTTCAGTGCGTGCCGGACGACGGTGGCCCGGCCGCCGTGGGCGGTGATGGTCCGGGCGGCGGAGGCGTCGGTGGTGGCGACCACCAGGTCGGCCCGCGGTCCGTCGATCCAGGCACCGGCCCAGCGGTCGCCGAGCGCCTGGGTGAGGGCGCTCTGGACGGCTGCGGCCCGGCTCTCCCGGGCGATCCGGTCGGCGGCGGCCTGCGGGGCGAGCCCGAGGTCGCGCTGCATCGCGTGCAGCAGGGCGGTCGGTACGGCGGCCGTGCGGGCGGGGGCGGCCAGGGCGGCGGCTATCGACGGGTCGTCAGCAGGGGCGCTGACGGCGGGTGCTGCGGTGAGCGCGACGGTCGCCAGGGCTGCGGCGACGGCGAGCGCACGGAATCGGAGCATGGGGTCTCCTCGTTCGGCGTGGGGGTTGCCCGAACCGTAGCGATCCGCTTGCGCTGGCCGGAACATGCCATAAGCACCCGCGCTCCGGGGCTATACCCCCGCGGAGCCGTGCGGCCGTCGAGCCCTGGTGGTTCAGGGCGTCGGTCGTCGTATCGGTCGTCGCGTCGGTCGTCGCGTCGGTCGTCGTATCGGTCGTCGCGTTGGGTAGTCGAAAGATCTCGATCTGCCAACGAGTGGGGAAATCGTGGTCGCGGGGTGTGCGGGCCCTGCTTGAATCGCACGCCTCACCCATACGGAACGGAGCGTTCTCCCCTCATGGCTTCACCGATACCCGGCACGGATTCGCCGGTACCCGGGCGCCGCCGGGCGGCCGGCCTGGCCGGATTCGCCGGACTCGTCCTCACCGTCGGTCTGACGCTGACCGGTTGCGATCCGTCGGCGGCCGACGCCAAGCCGACGTCCTCCCCGACGTCCTCCCCGACCGTCGCTGCCGTGCCGAGTGCGGCCACGCCGAGCGCGGCCGGTCCGACGGTCCCGGCGCCGCCGGCGGTCACCCCCGTGGCGCCGCCCACCGCGTCCGCCCCGCCACCGTCCGCCCCGCCACCGTCCGCCCCGCCCACCGTGCACCCGCAGACTCCGGCCGCCAAGCCGCAGCCCAAGGTGACCACCGCCCAGCCGCCGACCGACCCGCAGTCGCAGCACACCCAGGCGGCGGGCGGCTCCCAGTGCGAGATCCGCTCCAACGCGGGCAACTGCTATGCGGCCGGGCAGTTCTGCCGGAACGACGACCTGGGCCGGAGTACCCACGACGAGGGTGGCCGGGTGATCTACTGCCGGATGGTCAGCGGAAAGCCGCACTGGCAGGCGTGATTCACCCGCCCAGGGCGTCCCGGAACAGGTGCTCGTAGGCCTGGAGCAGCAGACCGTACTCCCGGGCGGTGGCCAGGGTGTGGTCGTCCAGCGGGTCCGGCCCGAGGGCGTCGGCGGCCTGCTGCTCCAGTTCGGGCGCCGGCTGGGCGGAGAAGTCGCAGAAGGCGCACGCCTCGTCGGAGAAGCCGTGGTGGCGTCGCAGCGCCTGGGCGATGGTGGCGCAGTAGCCGCCCCAGAGCGCGTTGGCAGGTGTCCAGCTCTGGACGCGGGCGAAACGCGCCCGCATCCAGAGCTGGACGTCATCCTGGGCTTGTCCAGGTGGGGACCGGCCTCGCCCCTGCCCGTCGGGCTATATGCATCGCGGTGCACGTCTGTCAGACTTCGGCCCGGGCCATGCCGGACGTCCGGATCGGATGTCCGATGTGTCGACGGGCGAGGGGGCTGCAGTGGAGCCGGTGCTCATCCTCATCATCGTGCTGGTTGTACTGCTGGCCCTGGCCCGACCGATCCGGGTGATCCCGCAGGCCCGCGCCGCGATTGTGGTGCGCTTCGGCCGCTACAAGCGCACTCTCAACGCAGGCCTGAACATCGTCGTCCCGTTCATCGAACGCGTCCGCGCCCGGATTGACCTGCGCGAGCAGGTCGTGCCGTTCCCGCTGCAGCCGGTGATCACCCGGGACAACCTGGTCGTCGACATCGACACGGTGGTCCACTACCAAGTCACCGACCCGCGCGCCGCCACCTACGAGGTCGCCGACTACACCGAGGCGATCAAGCAGTTGACCGACACCACGCTGCGCAACATCATCGGCGCGATGGACCTCGAATCCATCCTGACCTCCCGCCAGGTCATCAACTCCAGCCTGCGCGGAGTCCTGGACGAGGCCACCGGCAAGTGGGGTGTCCGGGTCAACCGCGCCGAGCTCAAGACGATCGAGCCGCCGACCTCCATCCAGGACGCGATGGAGAAGGAGTCGCGCGCCGAGCGGGACCGGCGTGCGGCGATCCTGACCGCCGAGGGCCAGCGCCAGGCACAGATCCTCAGGGCCGAGGGCGCGAAGCAGGCCGAGGTGCTCAAGGCCGAGGGCGAGGCTCGGGCCGCGGTGCTGCGCTCCGACGCAGGGGCGGGTGCGGGAGCCGTCGTCGGGGTGGACAGGGGAGCGCCGGCCGCGCCTCTGGTGCCCCCACAGGCATTGGTCGGGCCCAGCCATCAACCGTTGAGGGGGGACGACCCGCGCAGTATCGGCCGCTACCGGCTGACCGCTCGGCTGGGCGAGGGCGGTATGGGGACGGTCTTCCTCGGGCGCTCTGCCGGGGAGCGACTGGTGGCGGTCAAGGTCATCAGGCCGGAGCTGGCCGCGGACGCCGAGTTCCGCCGGCGGTTCGGCCGTGAGATCGAGGCCGTGCGCCGGGTCGGTGGATTCCACACCGCGCCGGTGGTCGCTGCCGACCCGCAAGGTGATCCGCCCTGGCTGATCACCGAGTACATCCCCGGTCTGCCGCTGCACGAAGTCCTGAAGCATTACGGCGCGTTGCCGAGCCGGAGTCTGCATACTCTGGCCGTCGGTGTTGCCGAGGCGCTCGAGGGGATCCATGCCTGCAACATCGTCCATCGCGACCTCAAGCCGAGCAACATCATCATCTCCGGCGCTGGGCCTCGTGTCATCGACTTCGGCATCGCTCGGGCGCTCGACGACACCATGCTCACCCGTTCCGGCCAGCTGATCGGAACACGGGGATTCCTGGCCCCGGAGCAGTACATCGGAGGGCCGGTCACGTTCGCCACGGACGTCTACGCCTTCGGCATGGTGCTGTGCCATGCCGGAGGGGCGGTGCCGGTGGATGAGAGTGAGGTCATGGAGTCCGTCCTCAGCCTGCTGCCGGCCCCACTGGCCGATCTGGTCGTCCGCTGCCTCGACCATGACCCCCACCGCCGTCCGACTCCCACTCAGATCGTCGAGGACCTTTCCCGAAGCCGCCCGGCCGCCGGGGACTGGTTGCCGCTTCCGGTGCGGACGCTGGTCGACCTGCACAGCGCGTCCACCGGCTAGTACCAACGCCGTTCAGTCAGGCGTGGGGCTTGCTTGTCAAGGCCGACAGGCAGAGCAGCGGAGCTGCGAGAGTCCGGCCGCGGTGGCGGAGCGGACCGCAGTGGTCCGCTCCCGAAGGGCGGCGGCCGGCGGGCGTTACTGCGGGCGGGCGGCGGTTGCGATCGGGCTGTCCGCTGACAGTTCTGCTTCCTCGCCGAGCTGTGCCGGCGGCCGACCTCCGTCGAACGGGTCGAGGTCTCACCTGCCGCTACGGTCGCCGCGGTGTGCTCCGCCGATCGGTCCTGGAGGCCGTCGCCCCCGCTCTGGACCAAGGCGTCGCCAGGGACGCTTCGGTTCGACGCCGTGTTCCGCGGATGCGGTTCGGGCCGTGTCCGGGACGCGTTGAGCCTCGGCGTCGTCGTCGCCGGGGCGGAGGAAGTGTGGTTGCCGTCGGCGTCCTGCTGGCCGAGGCCGGTGACGTTCGTCGTCTCCGCGAGGGTGTCGCCGGGGCTGTGCCGTCGTGTTCCCGGGCCGGGGGTGTACCTGTACCGGCGTGTGCCGGAGATGGATTCGGGGCGGGTTCCTTCGGGTGCGTACTTGGCGGGTGCATGGCGGGTGGTCGATGATGTCGGCGGGGGGAGCCCTGCCGGTTCGGCGGGGGGAGCGCTTTCCGGAGGGGTGGGGATGGCGGCAGGTGCCCTGGGGGCCCGGTGGGACGAGGGTTTGTCGGCGAAGGAGCGTTTCGATTTCTGGCGGGACGCGCTGGGGCGGACCCGGGAGTGCGAGGCGACCAGCGCTCACGCGGACAGCTTCGAGGCGGAGTTGCGGTGGTCGGAGCTGGGGCCGGTGGCGATGTTCTGGACGTCGTTCCGGTCGGCGCGCTTCGTGCGCGACGAGCGGATGGTGCGGCGCTCGGACCGTCAGGAGCTGTACCACCTGACGCTGCTGACCTCCGGCACCCAGGCACTGGGGCGCGGGAGGGACCAGCGGGACAGGTCCGGGCCCGGGGAGCTGTCGCTGATGGACAACACGACCCCGTACGACGTGCGGGTCTTCGGTACCGGCCCGCAGGACGCCCGTGCGGCCGGGGTGGGCATCGACATCCCCCAGTCCCTGCTGCCGGTGCCCGGCCGCCTGGTGGGTGAACTGCTCGGCCGCAGGCTGCCCGCGAACGAGGGCCCGGGCGCGCTGCTCGCGGAGTTCCTGCTCGGGCTGGACCGTCAGGCCCACACGCTGCGGCCGGCAGAGGCGGCCCGGCTCGGGACGGTCGTGGTCGACCTGGTGGCGGCCTGGGTCGCCCGGGAACTCGACGCCGTCCCCGTCCTGCCCCAGGAGGCCCAGAGGCGGGCCCTGATGGAAAGCGTTCGCGGGTTCATCCGGCACAACCTCCACGACCCCGACCTGACACCGGCCACGGTCGCCGCCGCGCACCACATCTCCCTCAGCCATCTCCACCACCTGTTCACCCGGCACAGCGGCGGCGAGACCATCGCCGCCTCGATCCGCCGACAGCGCCTGCAAAGGGCCCATCGCGACCTCGCCGACCCCGCGCTGCGCGGCGCCCTGATCCACGTGGTCGCCGCCGCCTGCGGCATGCCGCGTGCGTCCGAGTTCAGCCGCGCGTTCAAGGCCGCGTACGGGATCTCCCCACGCGAACACCGGAGCCAGGCGCTCCTCAAGGCCTGCGACCAGGGCAACTAGGGAGAGAGGGGGTGCCGGCCGAGGGCGGCGCACGCCCAGCCGGTGAGGGTGAGCGCCGCGGCGACCGAACCGACGACGACGGCCCGACGGCCGTGTTCGGCACCCTTGGAGCGCTGGAAGGCGGCGACGAGCGTGGCGGTTCCGGCCGTCGCCAGGGCGACGTGGATGAACGCCCGGACAAGGCCGCCACCGAACGCCAGGGATGCCAGGGTGCCGATGGCCAGCGTGGCCAGCGTGGGCAGCCAGAGGGCGGCGGAGACAGCGGCGGCTGACACGCAGGCGGCGCGGAAGCGGTCGGGGCGCCGGAAGCAGAGCGGGGCGGCACAGCCTGCGGCGCTCAGCAACTCCGCGTCGGGGGAAGGAGGTAGGACGGCCGCACGGGGCCGATCCGCAGCACCCCGACGGCCCGCAGCACCCGAGGAGGTCGGCGATCTCGATCCAGCTGTGCGGGGTGTGCGGATTGCCGCCGATCCGCAGGCCCGGTGTGAACAGTCCGTCGAGGTACTCGCCCCTTCCCGGCCCTCCCTTCTCACTTCTGTGGCACCTGCTGCCTCGGACGATACGCATCCCCGCAGACAACCCCGGTGCCGCGGCCTGTGCGTGGGGTGTCCGGGGCCGAACGCAAGTGTCCTTCCCGAGCTGCTCGCCGGTCGGCTTCGCCCGGCGGGTCCTGGTGTTGGAGATCCACACCCGAGATCACCTCCACCACCCCCTCGCCGTCGGGGATCTCCTCGACGTGACCGCGCGGCACGGTCACCGACCCGGTGCGCTCCCGGTACAGGGCGGGCGCGGCCACGCGCCGGTCGAACGCGCTCGGCTTCCAGCACCGCTCTTCTTCGCAGTCGGCCCCTTCGTCTCACCGGCCACCAGGAGGCGCTACACGCCGAGGGGTTCGGTGAGCACACCGTCAAGGACGGTGGCCATCGCGCCGCCGGCTCGGGTGTCGAGCTGAGCGACGTCGTGTGGATGGACGTCGTGTGGATGGACGTCGAAACGCGCTACGCCTCCTCCAGCAGGGCGAGTCCGGTGGGTGTGAGCGTGTGGAGTGCGGTGTTGCGGTGGCGCAGGGTGGTGATCAGGCCGGCTTGGCGCAGCACGGTGGCGTGCTGGCTTGCGCCGGAGGGGCCGATGTTCAGGGCGGCCGCGAGTTCGCCGGTTGTGCAGCCGGGGCGTTGTCCTATGGCGTACAGGACGGCCGCGCGGGTGCGGCCCAGCAGTGCGGACAGCGGCGCGGGCGTTTCGTCGCCTACGGAGCGGACCCTGATGGGGGCGAGCGGGCCGGTTGTCGCGTCGTGGTGGGCGGGGTAGGTCAGGACGGGCTGGGGTTCGACATCCGGATCGATCAGGGGTGCCCGGCTGGCGAACATGGACGGTATCAGCAGCAGGCCCCGTCCCTGCAGATGGAGATCGCCCTCTATCCCGCTTGCCAGGTCAATTTCCAGGATCGGAGGCCGCCAGCGGATCCGCGGTGGGTACAGCCCTTGCAGCAGTTGTTCGATACCACCGTGCAGCATCTGCCGGGACCGGATGGCCCGGTCGGCGGCGACGGACGCGGTGACCTGCGGCCAGTACGGTGCCAGCACCGTCGCATGGACCTCGCCGAGGACGCCGACGAGCCGCCGAAGCACCTCAGGGTTCTCGCCCAGCTGGTGCGCCCAGCCGGGCAGGCCCTGCCGCTGGGCGATCCTGGAGATGCCGGCCCTCAGCTGCGTCCTGGGGGTGGCGGCCACCTGCTCCAGCAGCTCGGGGACGCTGCTGGTGCCGCTCGGGCTCAGGAAGGAGGGGGACCACCCGTGTGCAGGTGTCAGGTCGAGCACCATCCGTGCCTGCGGCGCGAGTGAGGTCCATACCTCTCGGCGCCACGCTCCGAAGCGCAGCGGCTGGTTGCGGTCCTGCAGGATGCGCAGCGCGATGCTCAGTTCGTCCAGGGGCGGGACGGATTCGGCGATGCGGGTGCGTGCCAGGTCCGCGCTGGTGAAGTGGAACCGGTAGACCATGCGTCCTTACCTCCACCCGCCCGGGTGCCGCTGCGGCTGCCGATTCTTCCCGTACGTCGTTGTTCACGCCAGGTTGAAACAGGACGACGCTGCGGGTGGCCGCGGCTGATGCTGTTGGTGCAGGGAGCGCAGGCCCCCTGTGGTCGCCCATCCGGATCCCGAGGCGATCCCCCCGGACAACAGAGAGGTAAACGCATGCGATCGAACGCCTTCGCCAGGACCCTCGTCAGTGTTACCGCCGCGGTCGGCATCGCCGTCGGCAGCATGGCGGGCGCGAGTGCGGGGTTCGCGGCCTCCCGACCGGCCGTCAGGCCTGCGGCGAGCGCCCAGGACGCCTCCATCCTCGCGGTGAACAACCTTGGCCTGAGTAGCCAGCAGGCCATGAACGTCCAGTGCTTCCTGACGCAGGACCCGGCCGACTACACCGACGCCATCGACGGACAGCTGGGCCCGAACAGCTGGAAGGCGATGCAGCGTTGGCTCGCCGAGTACTGGAACTACCCGCGCAACCAGATCGACGGAATCGTCGGGTCGAACACCATCAAGGCGCTGCAGCGCATGCTGGCGTTCGGCTGGGGCTACACCGGCGGCATCGACGGGGATGCCGGCCCGGGGACCCGGGCCGCATTCAAGAGGTTCGCCAACGACATGAGCGGCTTCTACCCCTGCTGAGCCATTCCGTCGCCACAGGAGACTGGCAAGCCGTCTGTTGTCCCGCCCAGCAAGCTTGACCGGTCGAACCGGGCTCATGATCGAGCGGGACCATCGCCGGCCCGCCACCGGCACTTGGGCTGTGCCGGTGCCGGTGCCGGTCAGGCCGGCAGCAGCCGTGGGAAGAAGCGCCGGCGCCGTTCCCCCGGCTGCCCCGACCCGGCCCGCTCCCACGGTCGGGCGCAGACCTCCTCGATGCCGGGGCGGTGGCGTTCTGTGAAGGCCCGCAGGCGGCCCGCTCCTCGCCAGTACGCGACCGGATCAGACCGTGAGGGGCAAGAGTCAGACAACCCTCACGACATCCGACAAGGGGATATCGATCCTGGTCGCGTCGCCGAAGATGTCCACCGTCAACTCGACACGGCCCCGAACATGGTCAACAGCCACGACAGGGCTCGTGAAGTCCGTGAACGGCCCACCGGTAATCCGCACGTCGGTCCCAACCTGGATGTCCATCTCGTGCGTCATACCAGCTCCCTGCGCGCCACTACGTCAATCAGCCACCGCCGACAGAAGCCAACCTACCTTCGGCGGATGGGGCCGAACCGCCCGGGGCAGGCTGCGATGCGACCGTTGGTCAAAGCACAAGCTGAGTACGGCAGCGTCAAGTGGAACGAGTAGACCTTCGGATGCCGACGTGGGCGAGGATTCTGCGGACCGCAGCATCGCGTCGATCAGCCGGAGCGACCTCGTCGACCGTCCGCGGCCGGGGAAGGGCCCCTGGTGCCCGTTGCAGAGGCGCCGCCGGGCGCTGCCCGCCGGGCAGTCCGCAGTGCGAACGTGTTCGTTACGATCGAGTTATGACTGGCCACTGGGCGGCATTCCCTCCCCGGGAGGTGCTGCTGGCCGCGCTGGCAGCGCGGTGGTCGTCCTCGCCGGCCTGGTCGACGAGGTCTGCCGCGTGGAGGCTTGTGGTGGCCCGGCAGCGGCTCTGCCGGGCCACGTTCGGTCAGCGGGTGTCGGTGCGCTTTTCGAGGCGGGTGCCGTGGCGAAGGGTGATCGACATCAGGTCGCTGGCGGTGTCCAGTTCCAGGCGGTGCCAGCGGCCGCGGGGGACGATCACGGCGGTGCCTGCCTGCAACCGCACCATGTCCTCGACGCCGCCGGGCCTGTCGGAACGGAAGTAGAGGCGGACACCGCCGGTCAGGCAGCACACCGCTTCCTCGGCCTGGGGGTGCATCTCCCAGTGGTCGGCGTGCACGTCGGCGTCGGTCTCCACGTGGAACGTGGCGATCTGCCAGGCGCCGGAGTCGCTGCTCGTCATCTGCCGTTCGACGGCTCGGACGTCGCCGTCGGGGTGGAAGTGCAGCGCCGAGGCGAACAGGTCGATAGGGATCGTCGTCATGATGGTGTTCCTTCCAACTGGCTCTCTGTGGGGGCGGTGGATTGCGGGAGAGGTGTGACGGCCCGGTTGCGGGGCAGTACGCCGATCGCCACGACCGCCGCGAGCACGAAGAGGGCGGCGGCGATGGCCAGGCCCAGGGCGTAGCCGTCGTTGAGCGCGGCGGGGTCGGTGGCCGCGCCGGTGTGGTGTGCGGTGATGGTGGCCAGGGCGGCCAGGCCGATGCAGCCGCCGAGTTGGCGGGAGCCGTTGAAGAGGCCGGAGGCCATTCCGGCCTCACGCGGAGCGACGCCGGTGGTCGCGGCGGCGGCGACCGGGGCCAGGACCAGTCCGGTACCGATGCTGGTGACGAGGGACGGGCCGAGTACGTCGGCGAGGAAGCTTCCGTCGGGGCTGATGAGCGCGAACCAGGCCAGGCCCGCGGCGGCCAGCAGGGCGCCGGGCACCAGCGATGCGCGAGGTGTGCGGGTGGAGGTGATGCGGGTCGCGGCGACGGTGCCCGCGACCAGGCCTGCGGAGAAGGGCAGGAACGCGGTGCCGGTTGCTGCGGCACCCATGCCCAGGACCTGCTGCATGTACAGGGACACGAAGTAGAACGCCGTGAACTGCCCGGCCGCGGCCAGGAACACCAGCACGTTCGCGCCGACGACCCAACGGCTGCGCAGGAGGCCGAAGCGCAGCAGGGGCGCGGTGACTCGCGACTCGGCGAGGACGAAGGCGGCCAGCAGCACGACCGCGGCGGCGAGGGTCGCCCACGTGATCGGGGAGCCCCAGCCGAGGGTGTCGGTGCGGACGACGCCGAACACCAGCAGTCCGATTCCGCCGGTCGCCAGGACGGCACCCAGCACGTCCAGCCTCTCGCGCCGGGCGGGCTGTGCTCCGGCGGGCACGCCTGCGGGTACCAGTGCGAGAGCCGCCGCCACGATGGGCAGGTTGATCAGCATGACCCAGCGCCAACCCGCATATTCGGTCAGCAGCCCACCTGCCAGCACGCCCAGCGCGCCGCCTGCGGCGTTCACCGCGCTCCACACCCCGAGCGCGCGGACGCGCTGGGGGCCCTCGGTGAAGGTGGTGGTGAGCATCGCCAGCGTGGCCGGCGCGGCGGCCGCGGCGCCCAGGCCTTGCCCGGCGCGGGCGGCGATCAGCTGCCAGGGTGCCTGGGCCAGTCCGCCCGCCAGCGAGCACAGCCCGAAGACGGCCAGGCCCAGCACGAACAGTCGACGCTGGCCGTACAGGTCGCAGGCGCGGCCGCCCAGCAGCAGTAACCCGCCGAACGTGAGCGCGTAGAGGTGCACGACCCACGACAGGTCGAGCGGCGCGAATCCCAGCGCGGTGCGGATCGCGGGCAGTGCGACGTTGACCACCGACATGTCCAGGGCGAGGACGAACTGGGCGACGGCCGCTGCCGCCAGCACCGCGCCGGGGCGCCCCCGTGAGTTTTTATACATGTAAGGAAAGTAGCGCGAAGGGATCGCCGCTGTCGACATCTGGGGGATGATGGGAGGCATGCCGCAACCGTCCGCACCGCGCAAAACCCTCGGCCGACCTCCCCGCATCTCCCTTGAGGAGGTCATCGAGACGGCCCGCCGGATCGTGGCCGAGGAAGGCGTGAACCGGCTGACCATGCGGCGACTGGCCGCAGAGATCGGCAGTACGCCGATGGCGCTCTACCACCACGTCCGCGACAAGGAAGAACTGCTCGTCCTGCTACTGGACGACTACGCCACGCGGACCCTGCGCCGACCCGAACTGCCCGCCCACCCTCGCGAGCGGATCGTCGCCGCTGCCGCCGCGATCCACGAGGCGCTCGCCGCCTGCCCCTGGATCACGGAGGTGCTGACCGCCGACGACTTGATGTCCACGTCCGCACTGTGGTTCGTCGAGCAGATCGTCGACGGCCTGGTCGAGTGCGGACTGACCCCCGAGCAGGCCGTGCGCGGTTACCGCGCGATCTGGTACTACACCGCCGGAGAGATCATGGTCCGGGCGACAGCGGCGCGGCGCCGCGCAGACGACGACCGTGCGACCTACCGGGAGCGGGTCTTCGCCGAACTGGACCCGGACGAGCTTCCCCGCCTGGCGCAGGTCGCGGACCATTGGGCGGCGCTGACCGCCGAGGACACCTACGTGGAAGGCCTCCGGGCCCTGGTGGACGGCCTCCTCGCCACCCGCTGACGGGCCGCCGCCGATGAACGCGTCACTGTCCTGCACCGCCGACATTCTGCCGACACGCCAGTGCCCGTCTCCTCTGCCGAGCATGGTCACCTTGAGCTGGGAGCGCAGCCGCCACTCCGCGCGGGTCTGGGCTCCACCGGCCGGGGTGCGGGTCATGGGGGCCTCGCCAGAGGGACCGCAGGGCCTCGAGCTCGGAGCGGGGGAAATGCTCGCCCCACCTGCCCCGGTATCCGCTCTCGCCGTACTTCCTGGCGACTTCGTCGAAGCAGCGGATCACCGCTCGCGCCACCGCGTCGACGCTCTGCTGGGTCGACCAGATCTCGGTTCCGGCGTTGTCCTGCTTGCTGCCATCTGGCAGTTGCAGGAGAGGGTGGACATCTGCTCGCCCGCCTCCAGCCAGGTCACGACGGAGCCGTCCCAACCACCGGCTGCCCTCGGCCACGGCCGAAGGGTCCAAGTCACCCCGACGTGACCCCCCGAACGGAAGACCGCGCTGACGGACCGGTTGTCCTGGCAGCGGACGAGCACGCCGGTCGGCGTGTCGAGGCCGGCTTCGTGGGAGCTCATCGGCTGAACAGCAGATCAAGGAGGTGCCGGCCGGAGCAGTAGTCAAGACTTGTGGATCGCGACCCCGTCGGGCATGACCGAGTCACGGAGTGACTCCCCACCACACCACCCACGGCACGAAGCCGACCGCAGCAAGGCCGACCGGGGCCAGGCGCAGCCACATGGCCAGGCTCGGAGTCGGGTGGCTGCGCCGGACTGCCCTGGCCGAGGCGACGGCGGACAGCACGACTGCGATCGCGAGCCCCTGCACCACCAGCCACGAGGCGGGTTGGCCCAAGATGACCGGCGTGGCCGCGCCCTCTCCCGCGACGAAGACAGCCATCGAGCACCCCACCGTTGCTATGACCGCCAGCAGGCCGAACCCGGCCAGCCATCGGACCGGGCGCAGGACCGGTCCGCGGCGCAGTACGGCTGAGATCGGGTAGGTGGCGAAGCCGAGGAGCAGCAGGGTCGGGGCGACCCAGACGTACCAGGCGTCGCGGGGTATGGGGGTGCTGGCGAGTTCCTGTCGGGGTGCGGGTTGGACGGCCGATGCCGGTGGGTGTCCGGCGGCGGTGGCCAGTACCCATGTCGTCATGGTCTGGGCATAGTCGGGGGCGAGTTCGCCGAGCTTCTTGCCCTGGAAGCGGGGGCCGCCGATCCGGTCGAAGCCGTCCGAGGTGCGGTGTCCGTTGTGCGCGCCGTGGGCGATGAAGCTGATGACGGCGTGTTGGTTGCCTGCTCGGGCGAGGGCCTCGCGGAAGATCCGCGCGCTCTCCTGGGCCGGTACCTGTGTGTCGTGGTCGCCCCACAGAGCCAGCAGCGGGGTTCGGCTCAGCCGTTCCAGTACCGGCACGGGTTCGTAGTCGGCTGCGGGGAACAGGCCGGTGGTGGCCATGAGTTGGGCGGCGGGGCCGGCCACGGTGCGGCGGAAGGCTCCGCTGACCCCCTGGTGCTGCAGGTGCGTGGTGAGGTTCCAGGCCTGGGTGCGCAGAGTGTCGTAGCCGGGGCCGCCGATGGTGAGGACGAACGCGACGTCGTTCGAGCGGGACGCGGCCAGCGGCGCCACCCAGCCGCCTTCGCTGAACCCCCATAGCCCGACCTGATGCGGATCGACCCCGTGGCTGGACTGCAGCAGCCGCACGCCGGCGAGGGCGTCGTCGGCCAGCAGGCCGAAGTCCCGGTGGAGCAGGGAGTAGCCGACGGTGCGTTTGTCGTAGACGAGCGTGGTGATGCCGGCCTGGGCGAAGGCCTCGGCCTCCTGCTCGTACTCCTCCCTGGGTCCCGGGCCCGAGCCGCCGACGAGCACGATGCCGGGCCCCGTGCCCGGTATCGCGTCCTTGCGGAGCACGGTGCCGTGCAGGACCAGGCCATTGCCGCTCCGGAAGGTGACCTCCTGGCGGATCAGCCCGTCCCCGTCGGCGTGCGCCGACGGCGCACCCAGCATGAGCAGGCCGCCGGCCAACAGAGCGGCCAGGAAGACCAGAAGAGCGCGCGGCGGTGGTGCGGTTCTGAGTAAGAGCAGCACGACGTTTCCCCCTTGTCTGTCGGCTTGTGTGTCGGCCATCCGGGTCGTGTGGTCAGTCGGTCTCGGGAATTCCGAGCAGCCGGACCAGGACGGGACGCGCCCCCGACGCGTCAGCCTGCTCGGGCGTCGAGTACCGGTAGAGGAGGGCGATGTACTCCTCGAAGAACGCATGAAGTTGATCGGGGTCGACCCTGAGCGTCGCGCGCGAGAAGAGCGCCGCGTCGGCCCACGGTCCCAGGGCGTCGCGCGCCTCCTCGAATCGCCGGGCGGAGTCGACGAGCTCGGCGAGGTCCAGGCGGTGCATCTGCGTCAGTGCCTCGCGCATCTGCGGTGTCTGTCGGCTGTACGGCGGGAACCGCCGATCTCCGGGCACGGCCCGCCACCACCGCTCGCGTCCCTTCGCCAGCTCGGGCACCTCCTCGACGAGGCCGTGCTTGGCCAACTGCCGCAAGTGGTAGCTGACCAGGCCCGTGCTCTCACCCAACTCGCGGGCAAGCACGGTCGAGTTGGCCGGCCCCCGACGCAGGCATCGCTCGATCTTCTGCCGCACCGGGTGCGCGAAGACGCGCAGCGCCTCGACATCGGTGATCTCCTGGGCAGGCGGCTGTTCCGGCATGTCAGCAGCCTACGAGTTGCAAATTGGCTTTGCAAGCCTGTTTTGCAACTCGTGCCGAAGGGAGGTCCGCGTCGCCTGGTCCGGGACTACGAGGCCCGTACCACCAGCGGCCAGACCCTCGTGCGGTGGTCGATGGCGATGCTCAGGGGACGCCGCTTCGCTCGTCGGCCGGAACCCCGGCCGTACGGTTCCGGCCAAATCCGGCACGGGCGCCGGGCAGTTCGGCGCTTCCGCTTAGCGGCGCCCAGGAGCACTCGCTTGACCATGTCCCTGACAGGAAAATGCGGGCACGACGGCCGGACCGTGCGGCGTGCCTTCCGTTTGGGGATCGGCGGTTCGGTGAATCCGGCCAAGCTGCACGCCGCCTGTTCCCCGGGGCCCGCCGGTCGCGGAAGACTTCACGCCTCTGCCCGGACCGTCCAGTCGGGACCGGAGGAGAGTGGACCCGCGTCCGGCCGTGTCGCGGGCTCCGGCGGACGTCGACAGCGTTGGAGGGGCCTTGTCCAGAGGTACCGGTCGAGCGCGGTTGTCCGCGCGGTCGTGGGTGCGGTTGCGGTTACGGTGGATCGCGTTCGCCCTGGCGACGGTGTTGGTGGCTTCGCTGGCCCAGGCGGGCGTCCTGCCACCGGCACAGGCGTCCGCCGCATCGAGGCCGGTGCCCCGGGATCTGCCGCTCCTGTCGGTCCCGTCAGCGGACGAGCAGAAGCCGCAGGCCGAAGTGCCGCAGCCCAAGGCCGACTTCGCGCCCTTGGCGACCGGAGACCACCCGCAGTTCGCTGCCCGCACCGAAGCCCCGGCGGCGCCGCAGACCAGCCTGGTCTCCCCGGTCGACGGCGCCGTGGTGGGTACGGAGACGCCGGCGCTGCAGGTGGCCCCGGCCGGTGACGGCGTCCTGTACTGCTTCAAGATCTCCACCGGCTTCGACGGCCGCTCGGGCAGTGTGGTGGACTCCGGCTGCCTCGACCAGCCGCAGTGGACGGTCCCCAAGCACGTGCTGCACGACGGCGCCCGCTACACCTGGACGGCGGCCACCGCACTGTCCGGCGCGACGACCGCGACGCCGCCGCAGTGGGTCGGGCACTTCACCGTGAACCAGCGGGTCGGCGACCCGGGTCCGGCACCGACCGACCACCTGGGCCCGGTGACGGTGAACCTGTTCAACGGCAACGCGCACGTCGAGGCCGCCGGGCCGGCGTTCCGGACCGTCGGCGGATCGGCGGGGGTGAACCTCGCCTACAACTCCCGGGAGGGCGCCCCGCACGGTGTGCGCGCCTCCTACTTCAACGACTCCCGGCACGCGGGCACCCCGGACACGACCCCGGTGATGGTGCGCGGAGAGGCCCAGGTCAACCTGGACTGGGGCATCCCGTGGACCGGCAATCCGGACAACATGCCGTGGCGCGACAACCCGATGCCGCCCGCCCTGGACAAGAACTGGTTCGTCGTCCGCTGGGAGGGCCAGTTCAAGGCCCCGGTCAGCGGGGACTTCCGGTTCGCCGGCTCGCACACCGACGGCGCCCGGGTCTGGCTGGGCGACAAGCTGGTCTACGACAACCCCGGCCCCGCCGACCCCGGCGACGACTTCCTGCTGCCCGGCCCGCACCGGGCCGAGGAGGTCGCGCTGAAAGCCGGTCAGCTGGTGCCGCTGCGCGTCGAGCTGTACCACCACTCCGACCAGCGTCCGCGCATGGTGCTGTGGGCCAAGAGCAGCACCGGCCCCGACGACCAGCGCGTGCACACCCTGGATCCGAGGATCGTGCCGACGGAGTGGCTGTTCTCCTCGGATTCGCAGGCGCTCCCGGCGGGGTGGACGCTGTCGGCGCAGTCCAGCGGCTACAGCCACGCCGAGATGCTGGACGGCTCGGTGGTGCTCACCGACGGAGCCGGCGGCAAGCACACCTGGGGCAAGGCCTCCACGGCCGGCTACACGCCGCCGGCGGGCGAGGACGGTGTGCTCGCCTTCGACACCTCGGGCCGGATCACGCTCACCGAAGGCGACACCGTGTCGCTGTTCAACCCCGACGGCACGCTGGCGGCGGTGGAGTCGGTGCTGGACGGCAAGAAGCCGGCCGCACTGCAGTACGTCTACAGCGGGACGCCACCGCGGCTGACGCAGATCAAGGACCCGGTCTCCGGCCGGTCGCACCAGCTCTTCTACAACACCGATGGCAGCGACGGCTGTTACGGCGGAGTCGCCCGTCCGCCGGGCTCGGACGCGGCACCGCCGCAGATGCTGTGCCGGATCCGGTACTGGGACGGCAGCGAGACCCGGCTCTGGTACCAGATGGGCACCCTGGCCCGGGTCGAGAACCCCGGCGCGGTCATGCAGGACTTCGACTACGTGGGCCGGGCCTCGGCCAAGCAGCGCTACGACGAGGCCGGGGACAACGAGTTGGAGAAGCAGAAGGCCCTGGACAGCATCGGGCCGCTGGCCACCGTCCGGGACAGCCTGGCGTACGACTGGGTGGCGCGCCAGGCCCCGTCCGCGGAGAACGGGTGCACCAACACCGGTGACACCGCCGCCGCCTGCACGGTGATCGGCTACGACCCCGTGACCGAGGACCCCAAGGAACCGCCCGCCCTGCGCGCGGTACAGGTGCTGGCACCGGCCCCGGACGGCCGTACGGCCGGGATGCGAGCCGAGCACTTCTATCAGTACTACCTCGAACGCAAGCAGGCCACCGTGGCGCTGGCCGGGGTGTACGACTCGACCCGCTCGCGCACCGTGACCTACGACGACGCCGGCCGTACCCTGGTCACCACCGACTTCACCGGGGCGAGCATCGCCGCGGAGTGGAACACCAAGGACCAGGCCACCGCCTCCGTCGACAGCGCCGGCCGGCGCTCCACCACGGTCTACGACCACGCCGACCGCCCGGTCGACAAGTACGGGCCCGCGCCGGCGGCCTGCTTCACCGGCCAGATCCCGACGCCCGCGTGCGCGGCGAAGATGCCGCACACCCACACCACGTACGACGAGGGGCTGGCGGGGCTGTCCGCCGCCTTCTACGACAACCCGGAGCTGGCGGGTGTGCCGGCGCTGTTCGCCACCGGGGTCGGCGCGGGCGACGGGGCGCTGTCGCGGTCCTGGGGCGCGAGCCCGCCGGTGGCGAACACCGGTGGCTGGTCGGGCCGGTTCACCGGCGAGGTCCAGTTCCCCGCCACCGGCGACTACGGCCTCGGGTTCACCGCGGTCGACGGCGTCCGCCTGTGGGTGGACGACGTGTTGACCGTCGACAGCTGGAGCGACAAGCCCAGCACCGCGGTCACCGGCACGTACACCAACACCACGGCCGGCAGTCGGCACCGCGTCCGGGTCGACTACTACAACCGCTCCGGCACGACCGCGGCGCTGGCCTTCACCTGGACCCCGCCCGGCACCGGCGCCCCGACCCCGGTGCCGGGGGCGAACCTCGCGCCCCGGTACGGCTGGTCGACGGGCACCACCACCGAGGACACCTCCGGCGGCGACAAGGAACGGGCGCCGTCCAAGCGCGGCGCGAGCAGCTACTCCGACCCGGCGGCGGGGATCGACCCGGTGTACGGGCTCAAGGTGTCCGCGACGGCCGACCCCGGCGGGCTCAACCTCACCGCCCGCTCCGGCTACGAACGGCCCGGCACGGGATACCTGCGCAAGCTGACCGAAGCGCTGCCGGCCGGCGACATCACCGACCCCGACAGGCGCGACACCACCACCTACTACGGCGACACCGAGACCCGCGCCAACCCGTGCGACCCGAACGCCCCGGCCGTCAACCAGGGCGGCATGGTCAAGACGGTCACCGGAGCCAAGCCGGGCAGCGGGCCGGCGTTCACCGGTGAGACGGTCTACGACGAGACCGGCCGTCCTGTCGCCGAGCGTGTCAACGACGAGCCGTGGAGCTGCACCGGCTACGACGCCCGGGGACGGGTGGCCCAGAAGGTCTTCCCGGCCTTCGGGGACAAGCCGGCACGCACGGTCGGCTACGACTACGCGGTCGGCGGCAACCCACTCGTCTCGAAGGCCGGCGATGCGAACGGGTCGATCACCACCGTGATCGACCTGCTCGGCCAGGAGGTGGGCTACACCGACGCCAACGGCGTCACGTCGACCTCCACCTACGACCAGGTCGGCCGGTTGACCACCGACACCACCACGGTCAAGGGCGTGTCCAGTGCCGTGTCCTACGCCTGGAACGACGCCAACCAGCTGACCCAGGTCAAGGTCGACGGCACCGTCGTCGCCACCCCCGCCTACACCGCCGCGGCCGAACTGGCCTCTGTCGCCTACGGCAACGGGTCCCGCCTCGACTCGCTGACACGCAACGACTCCGGCAAGCCCACGGCGCTGGCGTGGAAGACCGTGGCGTCCGCCGTGGTCGACACCGTCACCCGCTCCCGGGACAACCGCATCACCGACGAGGCGGTGACCGAGGACGGCAGGAACGCCGCGGCCTACTCCTACGCCTACGACCCGGTGGGCCGGCTCGTCGCCGCGACCGTCCCGCACCACCAGCTCACCTACCGGTTCGACCCGGCCGACGGGTGCGGACCGGCCAGGACCACCGGGCTGAACACCAACCGCACCGCGTCCACCGACAGCCGCGACGGTGCCGCCGCGGTCACCACCACCTACTGCTACGACGCCGCCGACCGGCTCACCGCGACCACCGGCGGCCTCGCGCTGGCGTTCGGCTACGACGCCCGCGGTGACGCCGTGAAGATCGGCGACGACACCCTGGGGTACGACTCCACCAAGCGCCACATCTCCACCACCACCGCAAGCGGCGCCACCATCTCCTACACCCGTGACCCGGCCGACCGCTTGACCGGCCGAACCGTCACCGGATTCGCCGACCCGTCGAAGAACGGGACCACCCGCTACTCCTACAGCTCCAAGCACGACGACGCGGACCTGATCCTGGACCAGGACGGCGGTCTGCTGCAACGGATCGTGGCGCTGCCCGGCGGCGTGCTGCTGACCAAGAACTACGACAAGGCCGCGACCACCAACTGGTCCTACCCGAACATCCACGGCGACGTCCTGTTCACCGCCGACGGCACGGCCGCCCGCACCGGCGCCCTGCACCTGTACGACCCGTTCGGGCAGAACATCGATCCCACCACCGGCGCCTTCGCCGACATCCCGATCCCGGCCACCGCCGCCGGCGGCATGGACTTCGGTTGGTTGGGCCAGCACGAGCGGCCGGTGGAGCACCTGGCCGGCCAGCAGGCCATCGAGATGGGCGCCCGCGTCTACCTGCCGGTGCTGGGCCGGTTCCTGCAGATGGACCCGGTGAAGGGCGGATCGGCCAACGACTACGACTACGTCAACGCCGACCCGGTCAACGGACTGGACCTCGCCGGGACGTTCTCCTGGAAGTCGGTGGTGCACGTGGCGACCACCGCGGCCGAGGTGGTGGCCTTCGTACCCGGCCCGATCGGGACGGTGTCCTCCGGATTGGCCGCGGCCGGCCAACTCGCGCAGGGCAACAAGGCCGCCGCCGCCATGGACGCGCTCGGCATGATCCCCGGCGGCAAACTCGCCGCCACCGTGGCCAAGGACGCCGTCAAGGAGGCCTCGACGCTGGGCAGGGCCGCCGCCGCCGTCGAGAAGTGCAACTCGTTCTCCCCGGACACCTCGGTGGAGATGGCCGACGGCACCACGAAGCCGATCAGCGAGGTCCATGAAGGCGACCAGGTCAAGGCCACCGACCCGGCCACGGACTCCACCCTCGGCGAGCCCGTCGCGGGAGTCATCGTCGGCCACGGCGTCAAGCACCTGATCGACATCGGTGTCGAGGGCTCGGGACAGGCGACGATCACCGCCACCGCCGGCCACCCGTTCTGGGTCCAGGACCGTGGCTGGGTGGATGCCGGGAACCTCAGGACCGGCGACCTCGTCCGCGCCCCTTCGAGCACCGGTGCCGTACGCATCACCGTGATCCACGACCGCGGCGAGGTCGCCGACCAGACCGTCTACAACCTCAGCGTCAGCCGCATCCACACCTACCACGTCCGAGTCGGGGCCGACTCCCTCCTCGTCCACAACTCCGCGTGTCCCCTGCACGGGAACTCTCCCTTCAAGGAATGCCCGGGATGCATGATCAACGGCACGGGGGAACGCAAAGCGGTCGACACCGTGGCAGAGCACGACGTGGGGGCCAAGTCGACCAGGGAAGAGTCCAGCGCCCGCGTGGACGCGGTGGACACCCTCAGCCACGCACACGTCGATCCGACCGGCCTGACCGCGGCGGTGGTCGCCGGCGCCGCAGCCGCCCGAGTGACGCACTCGGCAACGAACGCCATCAGGAGGCTCAGGGAGTAGCGGAAGGCCGTCCGCATCCTCGCCCGCCTGTCGTTCGACGGAATACGCCTCATGAAAGGACCACGCGTGTGGCCAGAACCGTAGCCAGGAAAAGAAGATCGTTGTGGCACGTGGCGACCGTCCTCGCCGCGATGGTGGGCGCAGCCCTGGGGGTCGGCGCCGCTCCGGCCGCGGCCGCGCCCCCAGCGGATCCGAGCCTGACGGCACTGATCCAGCTGCCGTTCACCAATGTCAGCAACGGCTTGCTGCTGGACGTCCAGGACGGCAGCTACGAGGACAACGCGGCCATCTCCGTCAACTCGGCGCCGGGGTCCGCCACGACATGGCGCATCAACACGGGCACCAGCCTCGGGTCGGGGTTCGCCATCGTCAACACCACGACCGGCAAGTGCATGGACCTGACCACCGCCCGCTACCAGCTGCGGCAACAGCCCTGTGACGGGCGCGCGTCCGAGCAGTGGTACTTCCAACCGATCTCCGGATCGGCGCAGAAGGCGTTCAGGATCCGCCAGGTCGGCGACAACTCTTGCCTGACCGTCCAGATTCCGCCCGCCTCCGACAACTGGGTGTACACCTACCGCTGCGACAACACGCCGTACCAGCAGTGGACACTGCCCGCCGAGCTCTACCAGACGGCGTGGAACATGGCCGTGGACTACGCGGCCGCCCGGTGCAACAAGGACACCGCGACCTGCTCGTGGACCACGAGCAGCCAGACGCCGCCGTTCACGCTGCCGGAGCAGTGCGTCTCCCCGATCTGGTTCAACGACACCTCGACCACGATCCCGTGGGAGTTCTCGCTGAGCACCACCACGGGGTGGACCAACACCATCGGCTTCAAGCTGGGGGGAAGCCTGAAGGTCGGCGGCACTATCGGTCTCGCCAATGTCGCGCTGACGATCAACGGTGAGGTCAACGGCGCGACCACGGTGGACCTCAAGCAGGAGCTGGGCAGCAAGCTGACCGTGAGCGTGCCCCCGCGCCAGTACGGGTGGGTCACGCTGTCCGAACTGGCCACCAAGGCCACCGGAACCTTCACGTTCGACGCCCAGGGTTTCCCGTGGACCGCCGACGACACCATCACCGTGCCCCTCAAGTACGACAACAATGGCGGCGCGAGCATCTACAGTGCACGGACCAGGGCAACGTTCACCAACTGCGCCGGAACCTAGTAGCAGCGCCCACCTCGCCCCGGACGCGGCGGCCCGGTCGATTCCGGGGCCATCGCGTCCGGGCCGGGTATGTGGGCATGCGTCCACTGGATCGGGTGCCGGTCGAATGGCGAACGGGGGGCGGAATCGAATCGGTCGATTCCGCCCCCACATCATGATCGGCTCTCCCTGCCCGTGGGGGAGGTCTCAGCAGCGCAGCCGCCCGCCGCGGTCGACGGAACAGCCGCCCGACGACTCGCCGAGCAGCCCCGTCCGTACCCTCACCGTCCGGCTCGCCGAGCTCAAGCAGCGGCACCGTGACGAAGTCCAGGCCCTGCTGCAGGCTCTCGAAGCCGCCCAGGGCGAGAACCTGGACGCGACCGTAAGCGTTCTACCTGCACAAAAACGGCCCGCTCACCCGTTTGCCCCGGATACCCTCTTCAACACCCGCTACATGGACGCCGCCGTCACCCGGCTCCGCAAGGCCGCCGGGCAGTTCCGGCAGCTGGAAGGGGTACCGGCCCAGCATGGTGCTGCGGTGGCGCACGAATGGGGACAGTCGGGCGACGTCGTCGTCGCGGACGTCGAAGCCGTCGGCCGGTCGGCCTTACTGGCCCGGCCGGTGGACTCGCTGTCGCACTGGCGCGGTAGCGTTCACGGACAGCGTGGAGACCACACCGTTGACAGGAGCCCACTTGGCCACGAACGATGCCCGGAGCAGGCTTGGTGCCCTGCTGCTCGACAACCTCTGGCCGGGCCTGGACCAAGTCGGCCTGAACGTCGTGGAATACGACCCCGAATGGCTGTCCCCCTGTCAGATGGGGGAACCCACCCCCGACGGCATGATCCGGTGGAAGCCCGTCCCGATGGAGCAGGAGCCGGATTTCGCCGAGCTTGAGAATGCGCTCGCCGAGATCGGCACGACGTTGCATCCGGATGTGCTTGCCCTCTATGGCAGCTTCTGGTGCGGCGTGGTGGACGGGTTGGAGCACTCCGGGGAGTCAGTGTCGCTTTGCACCCTGTGGAACGAGGAGGAGCTGGGGCAGACGGTGCGTGGTCTGGCCGAACACGCGCGCCGCCAGGCGGCGGAGTCCGGCAGTGACATCAACTTCCCTGTCGCCAGCACCTATTCCGACCTGTTCTTTGTCCTCGACAATGCAACCGGCGGGATCCTGCTCCAGGAAGGCGGCCATCCGGGTGGTCAGCTGGTCGCGCCGTCGCTGGCACAGTTCCTGGCGGAGCTGTAAGAGGGTTCGCCGCGAGCCGTCGGACCCTGGCCTTGACTGTACGGGTGGGCCCTCGTATTCAACTGCCGCCGGTTCCTGTCCCGGGCCGGAGCGGCGGGTATCGCCCTGGGCGGGGCGGCGGCCGGCGCCGGCCTGTCCGGCGCGCAGCCGCCACCACGGCGAGCGACACGTTCGGCTACACCGACGAGGGCCGCGAGTACACCGTGCACACGGGCGCCGACCCGGTCTTCCGGTATCACCGATTGACCGGCGCCTCGCCCCACCCGCGGCCGGCTCGAACGAGACGGGACAGGGCACGCAGGGCGGTGCCCGTTCCTGCCGGTTGCGCGCGCTCCGGGGCGGCGGCGACAGGCCGGGGGTGCTGCTCGGCGTGCGCGGGTGTCGGGGTGCCTGGGCGCCTGGGTTCCCGGGTGCCCAGGTGTCCGGGGACCGGGGGCGCCCGTCGTTCGGGCGTCCCCGGCCCGGGTGGCGGGCCGCGCGGGGATCAGGCTCCGGCGCAGGCCTTGGTCAGCTCCCCGGCGGCGTCGCCGATCGGTCCGAAGTCGGGTTCCTTGCCCTTGGAGACGGCGGCCTGGGCGTTGTCGACGGCCTTGGAGAGCTTGTCGGCCGCCGCGTCGACCTTGCCGTCGCCGTCCTTGCGGATCGCCTTGACGTCCTCGACGATCTTCTTCAAGGCCGCGACGGTGTGTTTGCGCCGACTGTCGTCGGTGATCTGGCCGACGTTGAGAGCGGAGTCGGTGAGGTCCTGGACATCGCCGGTGAGGCTGATCGCCCGCTTTCCGCAGTCGAGGGCCTGGTCGGTGTTCTTGCACGCGGTGAACAAGGGGGCCGCCACGAGCAGGGCGATCGTGGCGGCGGCTAAACGGTACGGCTTCTTTGTCATGTCTGTATCCCTCCCGCTCCCGAGAACGTTCAGTCCTGGTGCGGTGGTTCCGGCATGACAAGTGAACGGTCGGCAAAATTTCCTCTGCCGGTGACGGAGTGACGGATCGTCAATCGCGAAGGTCGTCCTGTCGCCGCTGCCAGTCCTGCCGCTCCTGCCAGTCCTGCCAGGTCTGCCAGGCTGCGGGTGGGAGCAACGCCCGTGCACGGGACAGGAGTTCGTGGAGGACGGGTCCGTAGCGGGCGGCCAGCTCGGTGTTGTGGATGAACACGTCGAACTCGTTGGCGGCCGTGATGGCGAGGAAGGCCCGCAGGTCCTCCTCCGGCGGGGCGTGGTCCTCCCCGGTGAACCGGTCGTGGAACAGCGGCACCTCGTCCCGGCCCAGGCGCGAGTAGACGGCGGCCCGGCCGCAGCTCGCGTACATGTAGACGAGCGCCTCGGCGCGGTCGCCGATGATCTCGACCAGGGTGTCCCGCTCGTCCAGCCCGAGCAGGGCACCGTCGAACCCGTCCGTCCCGTACGCGGCGTGGCAGAGCCCGGCGGCCTGGACGGCGGATTCGGTGCCCCAGTCCGCCAACAGGGTCGCCACCCGGGCCAGATGCTCCAGCAGGGTGCCGCCCGGATGCGGGATCCGGTCGGCCTCGTGGGCGCGCAGGAACTCCTCGACGTGGCTCCAGGCGGGAGCGGTGCGGTGGTCGGTCGATGTCACCCGAAGAGTTGTACTCCTGTGGTCGACCGCCCTGCAATCGGGCTCGGCCGTTGAGTCGACGCCGCTCCTCGGACGCCTGTTGCTCCGGCAAGGGGGATTTCGACGGCGGGAGTTCGTGGCGCGGAGTCCGGTCCGGCGTGCCGGCCGAGCGGGCGGGCCGGGAGGTACGGGAGGTACGGGGACTCGACGAGGACGGCCCAGCCCCGTAGGGGCGGCGGGGGCGTTCGACGAACGGCCCCCGCCCCGCGTCGGGAGCGCGGACCCTAGGACAGCTCGCGCACCAGCCGGGAGATGGTCGGGGTGGGAACGGAGTGCGCCTCGGCGGCCCGCAGCACCGCTCCGCCGATCGCGTCGAGCTCGGTCGGCCGGCCCGCCTCGACGTCCCGCTGCATTGAGGACTTCATCCCCGCGGGGATGCGGTCGAAGGCCTCGAGCAGCGCCCCCGCGTCCGTCGGGGCGCCGACCGCGTCGGCGACGGCGGTGATCTCGTCCAGGACGGCGAGCAGTTCGCCCCGGTGCTCGGTTCGTACGACGCCGATGCCGTCGGCGTGCCGGGTGGTCAGCAGGGCGAAGGGAGCGAGGAAGGAGAGCTTGCTCCAGAGCGTCGCGGTCTCGTCCTCGCGCAGCGTGACGTCCAGTCCGGTGTGCCGCAGCTGCGCGGCGAACTCGGCCACGGGACCGGCGAGTTCGACGGCCGCGAACGGGCTGGTGTGCTCGATCCGGCCCGGCGCGGTGCGGGTGGCCTCGACCCGGATCGTCCCCGCCACCACCTGCCCGGCCGGGTAGCGCTCGCGCAGCAGCGCCATGTGGTCCAGGCCGTTGAGCAGCGGCACCACGATGGCGGCGCCGAGGGCCTGCGGCGGCATCCGGTCGAGCGCGGCGGTCAGGGCGGTCTCCTTGACGGTCACGAAGGCCGCGTCGACCGGCTCGCCCAGCTCGGTCGCCGCCTCGACCCGGGCGGTGAACTCGCCGAACTGGGCGCTGCGCACGTGCAGTCCGTCCCGGGCGAGGACGGCGGCGGTCTGCTCGCCGGCCAGGCAGATCACACGGTGGCCGTCGCGGGCGAGCAGACCGGCGATCAGGCCGCCTACGCCGCCCGGGCCGAGGACGGCGACGGTGAGGGGGGTGGTGGTCATGTGCTGTCTCCTGGGGTGGGGTGGAGGGTGGACGGGGGCTCGGGTGCTACGGGACTTCCGAGTGGAAGCGGCCCTTGAGGCCGTCCGGGCTGAGGAAGCCGGTACCGACGCCGTAGCCGAAGTCCGGGAAGTGCGGGTTGCCGTCGTCCGGGGCGTCGGAGAGCGAGAAGAGGTACTGCCGGGGCGCGGGCACTCGGGCCTGACCGTTCGGGAAGCACGGGAGGCCGCCGAGGTGGTCGACGACGTGGCCGCCGTCCGGGTACGGGCCTTCGGCGCCCGCGTCGCGCAAGTACCGCTGGAACGCGGCGCGTTGGTTCATCGACCGGTCCCGCTCGGGAGACAGTGCCCAGGGGGTCCGGTCGGCCGGCGGGGTTCGCCGCCGAGTCCGGGGACCGACTCGGTGATCGGCCGATCGGCCGGGCGCGCGGAGAGCTCCGGGCGGGGGAGGAAGGCGGCGTCGTGCGGGCCGGTGGCGGTGCCGGTCGGGTACGGGGTCACCTGCTGCTGGGTCATCGGGCGGCCTCGGGGGCGGTGCGGTGGAGGGAGACGGAGTCGAAGTGGTAGGGCACCTCGTGGCGCGTCTTGCGACCGGGGCCCGGGCGGGGCGGGCGCCCGGTGCTCGCGTCGAGGTAGAGCTCCTGGTGGCGCAGGGTGCCGTGGACCGGATCCGGCACGGGCAGGCCCTCGGCGCGCAGGGCCTCGGCCAATTCCCGGGCCGGCCAGCCGAATACGTCGATGCCGAGGTAGCCGACCGGGCAGGCGGGCCGGTCGTCGTGCGGGTTCCGGCCCACCCGGACATCCGCCAGGGCGTCGGCGTCGTGTGCGGAGAGCGAGACGCCCACGCCGGGGAGCCGGAAACCCAGGGACCAGCGGCAGCCGCACACGAAGGTCGAGTGCACCCCGTCCGGCAGCAGCTCACCGTGCGGGGCCAGCAGCGCGAGCACCGCCGCCTCGGTGAGGCCGAAGTGCAGTTCGGGCAGCGGGGCCGGCAGGCGGACGCCGAGGCCGGGCAGCAGGTCGATGGTCACCTGATCATGATTCCTCCTCGGGCGCGCGGGCGGGAGTCCGTGGCACGTGGCGGGGATCACGGGCTCGGCGCGATTCCCACATGTGCTCGACAGGTTCACCCGATCCGGCGAACTGCGCGGTGCCGTGCGCCGAGTCATCCGCCGGTGGCTGGATACTCCGGGGATCACGTGCGTGTCCACTCGATCGTCTCCAAGGGCTGCCGCACGCCTCCCGCACCCGGAAGGACTTCCGACCATGCACCAGATTCCCGGCCCAGGCGGCCCCGGCACCGGGCCGGCTGCCGCCGCCGGCCCGACCACCGCGACCACCGTCATGCCGCCCCGCCCCAGCGCTCCCCTTCCGGACCAGGACGGGGTCGACCTCGGCGGGTATACCTGGGCCGGGCTGGACGAGGACTTCACCCGGGACGTCGTCGCGATCGCGCGGAAGGGCGAGGGGCGAGAGCTGGCCGAGTCCCAGGTCTTCGAGATCGTCCGGGCGCAGCCGCAGGCGCAAGGGCTGCCGCTGCGGGTGCGTCCGCACCTGCGCGGCGAGCTGGACGCGTTCGTCGCCTCGTACCACCGGGTGATCGAGACGGTCGTGGCCGCCTGGGAGCACGACCGCGGACTGCGCGAGGTGCTGACGCTCCCCCGGGTGCTGCACGAGCAGGTGGCCGCCGCCCGGGATACCCGGGTGCACCTGCTGCGGATCGACCTGCTGCCCCAACCCGACGGCACGCTGAGGGTGTTGGAGACCAACGCCAACTGCCCCGGCGGCCTGCCCGGCGCCGGTCGGGGCCGTTCGGCCTGGCGGCCGCTGTTGGCCCGGCACGGCATCACCCTCCCGCCGCCGCTTCCCGCCGACGACGCCCTCTGGCCCGGGAGTTGGCTGCTGCGCCTTGCCGAACAGCACGCCGGCGGGCGTCCGGAGACCGTCGCCCTGCTCTGCCCGGACGGCAGCTACCGCGCCGACACCCGTGACTACGACGCCGCCCTGACGGCCCTCGGCGTCCGTGTCCTGCACGCGGACCCGCGCGAAGTGACGGCCGACGGGAGCCACGGCGTCGCCGTGCGCGGGGAACCGGTGCGGCACGCGTTCGCCAAGGTCGGCATCCAGGACCTGCTGCGGATGGGCGACGACGCGGCGCCCTACCTGGAGGCCGTGCGCGAGGGCCGCCTGTTCGTGCAGAACGGGCTGCGCGGACGCCTCATCGGCGACAACAAACTGTGCCTCGCCGTGCTCTCCGACCCGCGTTTCGCCCACCTCTTCGACGCCGCCGACTACCGTCGGGTCCGCCCGGCCGTCCCGTGGTCGCGCAACCTGGCGTACTGCGACGCCGCGACGCTGCGCGCGGTCCTGCGCGACCGCGACCGCTACGTCCTCAAGCGCCCGCTCGACACCCGCGGCAACGGTGTGGTGATCGGCCGGGAGGTCGCCGACGGGTCCGCCTGGGAGGCGGCCGTCGGGCTCGCGGGCGACGAAGGATGGCTCGTCCAGGAGTACGTGACCAGCCCCCACCTGTACGGCGTCATGGACGGCCCGGCACCCCGCCACGACGTGGCCCTCGGCGCGGTCGACGGCCGCCTGGTCTCCGCCTTCGCGCGCGCCAGCCACGGGGAGCGCCACAACGTCGCGGGCTCCGGACGCCCGCACCCGCTGTACCTGTGAACCGGACGGGGCGTCGGCGGTGGCGCCGACGCCCCGCCGACCTCGTTCAGGCCCGGCCGGGGCGCCGGGCGGCCTCGTCGGGCCGGCCGCCGGCCTCGGCAACTGCTCGGGGCGCGTCGGCGGACACCGCGAGGCCCAGCACCGTGGCCAGGCCGCCGGCGGCCTGGCCGTACCGGGCGAGCGGACCGACGGCGACCGCGAATGCGAACGAGTCGACCACCCGGCCCTGGCCGTCGCGGTAGCCGACGCCCGGGTAGGACCGGTCGACCGGTGGCAGCAGCTCGAACAGCCGCCGCTGCGGCAGTCCTGCGGGGAGCGGGGCGGGCGGCGCCCGGCGGATGCGGACCTCGCCGAAGACGCGTACCTGCGACGCTCCTTCGCCCACCACGCGCGAGTGCTGCCGGTGGATCCGCCGGATCGCGCGCAGCTCGGCCTCGGCCTCGGCCTCGACCTCGGCCTCTCCCGCGAGCCGGCGGGAGACCGGCTCGGTCTGCCGCCGGTCGTCCTCGTGGATCACGAAGCGCGCGCCGTCGCCGTCGATGGTGCGCGCGCCGTCGCCGTCGATGGCGTCGGCCCCGGGTACGGGCACGGCTTCGGTCGACGGCAGCTGCTCGGCGGCGAGCTCGGCCCGGGCGAACTCCTGGCCCGTCCCGGTGTCGACGAACACGACCCGCGCCAAGGGTGTACGCGGCATTCGCACGCCCTGTCGATCGACTGTCCGGCCCCGCCAGGACCGGGGCGGGCCGCCGACGCGCTCACCGCGGCCTTCGTCCGTACGGCCGTACCCGGACGACCGCCACGGCTCGGCGGCGCCGGGCCCCGTGGTGCCGTTGTTACTCTCCGAGACTCGGGAGCGCGGTCTGGGGCCTGCGTACCGATACCGACGACGGGCCCGATGCAGCGCCGGTCCGCCGGTCCGCCGGTCCGCCGGTCCGCCGGATCGCTGCCGGATCGTCGCGGGAGCGCCCCGTGCGAAGCGCTCGGGCACTCGGAGGCCCGGGGCGCCGATCACCGACCGGAAGCGAAAGAGGGTGGAGATGGCGAGCGTCTGCTCCGATCCCGGCCTGGCGGCCCCCGCCGCCAGGCCGGTCAGCGTGTGGCGACAGCGGAACTTCCAGGTCCTGTGGTCGGCGCACACCGTCAGCGAGTTCGGGACCCAGGTCACGTTCTTCGTCATCCCGGTGCTCGCGCTGACCACCCTGTCCGCGTCGACCGGCCAGCTCGGCCTCGTCTCGGCGATGGAGACCCTGCCCTTCCTCCTGGTCGGCCTGCCGGCGGGCGCACTGCTCGACCGGTGGGACCGCCGGCGCGTGATGGTCACGGCCGACATCGGCCGGGCCGTGGCCCTCGTCCTCCTGCCGGTCGGCCACCTCACGGGGGTGCTGAGCGTGCCGCTGCTCTGCGCGGTCGGCTTCGCCATCGGGCTGTGCACGGTGTTCTTCGACATCGCGAACCAGGCGTTCCTGCCGAGCGTCGTCGCCCGGGAGCAGACCCCGGACGGCAACAGCCGCCTGGAGTTCGCCCGCTCGACGGCCGAACTGGCCGGCCCCAGCCTCGGCGGCCTCCTGCTGCAGGCGGTCGCCGCGCCCCTGATCCTCGTGGTCAACTCGGCGAGCTACCTGGTGTCCGCGGTGCTGCTCGGGCTCATCCGGACCCCCCGGAGGCCGGCGCCGCAGCCCGGGCCCGGGGTCAGGATGCGCACCAGGATCGCCGAGGGCCTGCGGTTCGTCTTCCGCCACCGGACCCTGCGGTCCCTGGCCCTGGCGACGGGCATCAGCAACCTGGTCGGTCTGGGCGGCGCACTGGGTGCGGTCCTGACCGCGTACGCCCTGCGTGACCTCAGGCTCTCGCCGGGGGAGCTCGGGCTGGCCCTGTCCGTCGGCAACTGCGGCGCGCTGCTGGGCGCCGCGCTCAGCGGCCGCCTGATCAGGCTCGCCGGGCTCGGCCCGGTCCTGATCGCGGCCAAGTCCATGTCGGGAATCTCCGTGATCATCCTGGCGACGGCCGCCCCGGCACACGCCGTCCCCACCCTGATCGCCACCACCGGCATCATGGCCTGCGGCATCACCGTCTACAACATCGGCCAGGTGAGCCTGCGCCAGACCATCACCCCCACCGGCATGCAGGGCCGGATGAACGCCTCCGTCCGGTTCGCCGTCTGGGGCACCCGCCCGGTCGGGGCCCTGGCCGGCGGCTACCTCGGATCCGTCCTCGGCACCCGCCCCACGCTGTGGACGATCGCCGGGATCGGCCTCCTGTCCTGCCTGCCCCTGATCGTGACCGAGGACATCCGGACGCTGCGGGTCTTCCCGTCCCAGTCCTTCGAGGGGGCGTAGCACCACCTGGGGGGTTCGGTTTTCCGAACCTCGGATTGGGGTGCCAGCACAATCGACCCGGCCGTCCCGGATGTCCAGGATTGGGGGCATGAACGGGATCACTACAGCCGCCGTCGGGGCGGCGCTCACCGGCGAGGGGCTGCACCGCGAGTACGGACGCGGCGCGGCCGCGGTCCGGGCGTTGCGCGGGGTGTCCGTGGCCTTCGCGCCGGGCACCTTCACCGCCGTGATGGGGCCCTCGGGCTCGGGCAAGACCACGCTGCTGCACTGCCTGGCCGGGATGGACCGCCCCACCCGGGGCACCGTCCGCTGGGGCGGCACGGAGGTGTCCGGCCTACCCGAACGGCGGCTGGCGGAGCTGCGGCGCACCCGGGTGGGGTTCGTCTTCCAGGCCTTCAACCTGATGCCCGCGATGACGGTCGCGCAGAACGTCGAACTGCCCGGGCGGCTGGCCGGGCACCCGCCGGAGCGGGCCCTGGTACGGGAGGCGCTGGCCCGCGTCGGGCTGGCCGGGCGGGAGCGGGACCGGCCGGGCCGGCTGTCGGGCGGCCAGCAGCAGCGGGTGGCGATCGCCCGTGCCCTGGCCGCCCGGCCGGAGGTGCTGTTCGCCGACGAGCCCACCGGCGCGCTGGACCGGGCGACCGGGCGCGACGTCCTCGACCTGCTGCGCGCGGGCGTGGACGAGGACGGCCGGACGTGCGTGATGGTCACCCACGATCCGGTGGCCGCCGGCTACGCGGACCGGGTGCTGCTGCTGGCCGACGGCCTGCTGGTCGACGAGCTGGACCGGCCGACGGCGGCGCAGGTCGGCGAGCGGCTGAGCAGGTTGGGCGGGTGAGGGCGATGCGTGGTGGTTCCGTGCCGACCCTGGCGGTCGGTCAGATCCGGCGCCGACCGGCGGCCTTTGCCGGGCTCGCGGCGGCGTTGTTCCTGGCGGTGGCGGCGGTGACGCTGTTCGGCTCCCTGGTCGCCGCCCAGGCCACGGCTCCGGCCGCGGTGGCGCGGGCGGCGGTGGCCGGCCCGGGGCTGCTGGTGATCGCGGGGGCGTTCGGCGAGATCGCCGTCCTGGTCGCGCTGTTCGTGGTGGTGAACGCGCTCGGCTTCACCCTGCGCCAGCAGCACCGCGACCTGGCCCTGCTGCGGACGGTCGCGGCGACGCCCCGCCAGATACGGCGGTTGGTGCGCCTCCAGGTCACGGCGACGGTGCTGGTGGCGGCTGTGCCCGGCGGTGCGGCGGGCCACCTCGCCGCGCGGGCCTTCCTCGCCGCGCTGCAGCAGCGCGGGATGGCCGCCCCCGGCCTGCGGATACCCGGGACACCGGTGCCGGTACTGCTCGCGCTGGCGGTGGCGCTGCTGGTCGGCCTGGCGGCGACCGCGCTCACCGTCCGGCGGATCACCCGGCCGGCCCCGGCGGCCGCGCTGACCGACGGCGCGGCCGGGCAGCGCCGTACGGGCGTGCTGCGGCTGCTGGTCGGTCTGGCGGTGTTGGCGGGCGGCGGCCTGCTGCTGGGGCTGGCCGCCGGGCGACCGGCCGCCGAGCTGGACAAGGCGGGGCAGGCGGCGATGCTCGGTGCGCTGGTGCTGCTGGTCGCGGTGGCACTGCTGGGGCCGGTGGCGGCCCGGCTGCCGGTGGCGGTGCTCGGCGCCCCGGTGCGGGCGCTGCTGCCCCGGGTCGGCTGGTTGGCGGACGCCAACCTGCGCGGCTACGCGGCCCGGCTCTCCTCGGCAGTGGTCCCGGTCGCGCTGCTGGTCGGGCTGGCGAGCACGATGATGATCATGACCAGCACGGCGGAGCAGGCGGCCCGGGCGAGCGGGGCCACGACCAGCGTCACCAAGGCCACGGACGTCTGGCTGCGGCAGGCGGAGCTCGGCCTGCTGGTCGGCTTCGCGGCGGTGTCCACGGTCAACACCCTGGTTGCGCTGACGGCCGACCGGCGCCGTGAGTTCGCCCTGCTCCGGCTGGTCGGGGCGACGCGGCGGCAACTGCTGCGGATGCTCTCCGTCGAGGCCGTCCTGACCACGGCGGTGGGTGTGCTGCTCGGTGCGGCCGTGGCGGCCGCGGCCGCCGGGGCGTTCAGCCGGGCAGTTACCGGCTCGGTGGTGCCGGTGGTGCCGGGGGCGGCCTGCGGCTGGGTGGTGGCGGGTGCCGCGGTGCTGACGGTGCCGGGGATCGTGGGCACGGGGCTCTGGGCGATCGGCGGCCGTGCAGTGGAGGAGGTGGGCGGGGAGCGGGGGTGAGGGCGGAGGAGACGGGACGAGGAGGGAGGAGGTGGGTGGGCTGCGGTGACGGACGGTTCGGGCGTGCGGCGGACCGGCTGGTGACTGGGGGATGCTGGGGCGGCGGTTGATCGGTGAACGGTTTCGGTTCTCGGTTTCGGTTCTCGGTTTCGGTGATCGGTGATCGGTGATTGGTGGTCGGTGAGGCAAGTGGCGAGTTGGTGGCGGCGTGGACTGTCGGTACGGGGCGGTGAGGTGGCGTTCGCCGTCCTCGGGCTGCCGCTCGGAGTGCTGGGCGGGGTCTACGCCGTGGCGGTCCTCTACGCGGGGGCCCTGCTCTCGCTCACCGTCCTGGGGCTGCCCTTCGTCGCGGCCGCCCTGATCGGGGCCCGGCGGATCGGCGGGCTGCACCGTCAACTGGTCGGGCGGCTGCTGGGCGAACAGATCGCCGTGCCACCGCCGTCGGCGCGCCCCTCGGGCGTGCTGGCCCGGGGGCGCGCGGTGCTGACCGATCCGGTCGCCTGGCGGGCGCTGCTCTACCTGCTCCTCCGGCTGCCGCTCGGGGCGCTCGGCTTCCTGACGGCGGTCGGGCTGCCGCTCAGCTCGGTGTGGCTGGCGGGTTTCCCGCTCTGGGCAAGGCTGTTGGAGCCGGGCCCGCGCGCGGTCGACTGGCTGGACGTCGCCGGGCCCCCGGTCGGCCTCGCGGTGCTGGCCGCCGTACCCGCCGCGCTGCGGGCCCTGAGCCGGGCCAACCGGGCGCTGGCCCGGGCGCTGCTCGGACCGGTGCGTTCCCAGCAGCGGGTGCGCGAACTGGAGTTGGCCCGCGCCACGCTGCTCGCCGAGAACACGGACCGGTTGCGGCAGTTGGAACGCGATCTGCACGACGGTACCCAGGCGCAGTTGGTCGCGCTCGCCATCACCCTCTCGTTGGCGGACGACGCCCTCGGCGATCCGGAGGCATCCGGGGGCGGGGCGGGGAGCAGTGCCGGTGCCAGTGCCAGTGCCGGTGCCAGTGCCGGTGCCGACCTGGGGCGGCTGCGCACCCTGGTCGACCGGGCGCGCGGGCAGACCGATGACACCATCACCGGGCTGCGCCGCCTGACCCGGGGCATCCACCCGGTGGCGCTGGACGGCGGGTTGGCCGAGGCAATGCCCGGGCTGACCGCCACCTCTCCGGTGCCGGTGACGCTCCGGCTGGACCTGCGGGAGCGGCCGGCGGAGGCGATCGAGCGGGCGGTCTACTTCTGCGCGGCCGAACTGCTCACCAACGTGGCCAAGCACAGCGGGGCGCGAACGGCCGAGCTGACGGCGAGCGCGGTCGACGGCCGGGTCCGGCTGACGGTCCGCGACGACGGGCGTGGCGGCGCCAGCATCGGCGCGGGGACGGGGTTGGCCGGGCTGGCCGAGCGCCTCGCGGCGGTGGACGGGAGGCTGCGGGTGGACAGCCCGCCGGGCGGGCCGACGGCGGTCACCGCCGAGCTGCCGAGCAGACTGTGAGGCGGGGGTGGGGGCGACCTGTCCGACCGTCTGATCGTCCGAGTGCCCGGTGCCCGGTGCCCGGTGGGCGGTGGGCGGTGGGCGTCGATCGAGCCGGTGAGCGTGGCGTGGAAGGCTGCCCGCCCATCGCCGACGGCGGGTCTGGGGCCGGACAGGCCCTACCGCGCCCAGCGTCCCATGGTCGGCGCGGTGCCGATCAGGCACTCGACGCCGGTCGGGAAGCCGACGAGGGCGTAGGCGGTCAGGCGGAGGTGGCCCTCGAGGCAGACCAGGTTGTCCCGCCTCTCGCCGACGAGTATGAGCGGAGGAAAGCGCTCGCCGCTGACGAGCGCCCGGGCAGCGTCGACGAACGGTTCATTGGACACGTCGAACGCCCGCAGCCCTGCCTTGACGCGTGCGGCCGCGTCGGTCGGCCGGCGGCTGCCACCCGACAGTTCGACCCAGTAGGAGTACTCGAGGTAGCGCACGGCGGCCGCCTCGTCGGCGGACAGGAGCGCCCTGGTCCAGGCGACCTGAGTGGGGAAGCCCTCGAACAGGTCGCGGTTCTCGCCGTACCCGCGCGTCGCGGCGAGCAGGGCGCGACGCGCGACGTTCGCTCCGGCGTCGGAGAGGTCCGGACGCGTCAGCAACTGCTCGGCCTGCCCGGCTGCCGCCAGCTGGGACCGGAGGTTCCGGCCGAACCTCCGGCTGGACAGCTCGCCGCGCAGGAAGCAGGCGACCATCTCGTCCTCGCTGCTCATGCCCAATACCCGCACGACCGTCAGCCCCTCAGGCCCCGGTCTCCGCGAGGTAGGCCAGGACGGCCTTGACCCGGCGGTTGTCGGCGTCCGTGGCGGGCAGGTCGAACTTGGTGAACACGGAGGCCACGTGCTTCTCCACCGCACGCTCGGAGACCACCAGCCGTCCGGCGATCGAGCGGTTGGAGTGGCCCTGGGCCATCAGCTCCAGCACGTCGCGCTCGCGGGAGGTGAGCGAGTCCACCCTGCTGCGCCGTCCGCCGTGCATCAGCCCGTTGACGATCTCCGGGTCGAGCGCCGTGCCGCCCGCGGCGACCCGGTGCAGCGCGTCCACGAACTCGGAGGTGCGGGCCACCCGTTCCTTGAGCAGGTAGCCGATGCCGGCCGCGCCGTCGGTCAGCAGTCGGGCGGCCCAGGCGGTCTCCACGTGCTGGGAGAAGACCAGGATGCCGACCCCGGGCGTGGTGGCCCGGATCTCGACCGCGGCCCGGATCCCCTCGTCGGTGTGGGTGGGTGGCATCCGGATGTCCACCACGGCCACGTCGGGTCGGTGGTCGGTGACGGCGGCGACCAGTTCCGGGGCCGTACCGGCGGTGGCGACCACCGCGCACCCGCGGGCGGTCAGGAGCTCGACCATCCCCTCGCGGAGGATCACCGAGTCCTCGGCGAGGACGACGCGGAGCTGATTGTCGATCATGGCGCCATTATCCGGGTGGGCGCGATGGCGGCGGATGCGGGCTGTCTGTACGGCGGTAGATATGCAGCAAGGCTGGACAGTTTGGACTGATGAAATTACCGTGGAGTCGTGACTGAGAAGCCGATCGCCCCAACCAGCCCCGAAATGCCCGCCGCCAGCCCCGCCGATGCCCCCGATTCCGCCGCGCTGGCCGCCCGGGAGCTCCGGGCCGTGTTCAGCCGGCTGCGCCGGACCCTCAAGGAGAAGGGGCAGGGGACCACCGGTCTCACCCCCTCCCAGACCGCGGTGCTCAACCGCCTGATCACCGACGGGCCGGCCTCGGCGAGTGCGCTGGCCGCCGCGGAGCGGGTCCGGCCGCAGTCGATGGCCGCCACGCTGGCCGCGCTGGAGGCGCACGGGCTGGTCGGCCGGAGCCCCGACCCCGAGGACGGGCGCCGTCAGGTGGTCGACCTGAGCGCGACCGGGCTGGCGTGGATCGCGGACAGCCGTCGGGCCCGCGAGGAGTGGCTGGCCCGGGCACTGCAGGAGGAGCTCACCGAGGCCGAACGCGCCACCGTGCTGGCGGCGCTGCCCCTGCTGGACCGCTTGAACCGGCGGGACCGGCGATGACGGGCCCGTCGACGCTGCTGGCGCGGCTGCGTTCCCGGCGTCAGGGCGCGCTTGCCGCGGAGGGCGCGGAGGCTGCGAACCCGGTCGAGGAGTTGGCCAGTCGGGCCGAGGAGTCGGCAAGCCCGGTCGAGGCGGGCGGCCCCGGCGGCGGGTTCAACCGTCGGCTGCTCGCCCCGATGGTGCTGGGCTCGGTGCTCAACCCGATCAACTCCTCGATGATCGCGGTGGCCCTGGTGCCCGTCGGTACGGCCTTCGGTGCGCCGCCCGCAGAGACGGCCTGGCTGGTGAGCGGGCTCTACCTGGCGACCGCCGTCGGCCAGCCGGTGATCGGGCGGCTGGTGGACACCTACGGTCCCCGCCGGCTCTACCTGGCCGGGACGACGCTGGTCGGCCTGGCGGGACTGGTCGGTGCGCTCGCGCCCACGCTCGGGCTGCTGATCGTCGCCCGGGTGCTGCTCGGCATCGGCACCTCCGCCGCCTACCCGGCCGCGATGCACCTGACCCGCAGTGAGGCCGAGCGAACCGGGCGGAGCAGCCCCACCGGGGTGCTGACGGCACTGGCTGTCGCCAACCAGACCATCGCCGTGATCGGGCCGACCCTCGGCGGCCTGCTGATCGGGCTGGGCGGCTGGCGGACGATCTTCGCGGTCAACGTCCCGCTGTCGCTGGCCTGTCTGGTGCTCGGGGCCGCCCGGCTGCCCGTCGCCGCGCCGCGCAGGGCAGCCGGGGAGCGGCTGGACCGGGCCGGGATCGCACTGTTCGCGGTCCTCCTGCTGGCGTCGATGCTGTTCGTGATGAGGCCCGGGACCGCGCGCTGGTACCTGCCGGTGCTCGCGCTACTGGCCGGTGTCGGCTTCGCGGTCCGGGAGACCAGGGTCCGCAGTCCGTTCATCGACCTGCGGGCACTGGCCGGCAACCGTCCGCTGGTCGCCACCTATCTGCGCCAGGTGCTCGGCTACACGGCCGTCTACGCCTTCCTCTACGGCTACACCCAGTGGTTGGAGGAGGGGCGGGGATTGAGCGCCGCGTCCGCCGGGCTGGTGCTGCTACCGCTCTCGCTGACCGCCCTCACGGTCTCCGGTGTGACCGGTCGCCGTCCGGCGGTGTGCGGCAAGCTGGTGGTCGGTTCGGTCATCCAAATGGCGGCCTGTGCAGCCCTGTTGGCGGCGGGGCCGACCAGTTCGCCGGTGCTGCTGATCGCGGTCGGGGTACTGGCGGGCATCCCGCAGGGGCTGATCGGCCTCGGCAACCAGACCGCGCTCTACCACCAGGCGGACCCGGCCGCCATCGCCTCCGCGGCCGGGCTGTTGCGGACCTTCATGTACCTCGGGGCGATGGCCGCCTCGGCCGCGAACGCGGCCTTCTTCCCGCGCGGCGCCACCACGGTGGGGCTGCACCACCTCGCGCTGTTCATGTTCGGCGGGGCGGCGCTGCTCTTCCTCCTGGTCCTCCCGGACCGCTCGCTCAGCCGGATCGGATCAGACCGGACCGGACCGGATCATAAAGCCTTGAAACAAAAGGAAGTTGACGATTGATCAGATCGGAAAGGGGTCGGTCGGGCCGGGTCGGCCTGATGGGTCGTCGGTGGGGGGCTGCCCGCGCCAGGCGTGCACGCCGGGGGTGAGCTCGACCACCTCGGCCGGGAAGTCGGCCCGGACGCGTGCGAGCAGGTCGCGCTGTTCGTCCAGCCACCCGGCGGCGGGGGAGAGCACGACCCGGAGGGTGACCCCGGACTCCTCGGCGTCGGAGACGGTCACCCAGACCCCGCCCGGCCGTCCGGGCTCGATCCGTAGCTCCGGGCCGTGCTCCTCGTCCAGCCAGCGCACCGCGCAGCGGAGTGAGAGTCGGTCCAACGCCTGCTCCCATTGCTGGAGTTGGCGCTCGGTGACCAGGGTGACGAACTGCCCGCGCACCGAGTCGGCGGTGACGGTGATCTCGCAGTCGAGCCAGTCGTGCCCGAGCAGGGAGCCCGGTGCGTGCCGCCCGAGGACCCGTACCCGCACGCTGCGGCCACCGTTGCGCCCGTCGCAGCCGGGGGCGTCGTCGGTGCCCGGGCGGTCGGTCAGTCTGATCAACTCATGCTGGTACGAAGCGACTTCACTCACTGTTTACTCCCGGTAACAGCGGATCCAAGGGCTGTCATCCTCGCGCAGGTGTTCGCCCGGTGTCAGCCCCAGGGGAGCGATTGGTTATGCGGAGGTAAAGCCGACGGCCCGTCGACCGGGTGGTCGGACGGGCCGTGCGGGGCGGGTGGGGCGGGCGGGCCGTAACGGGCGCGTGGGGCGCGGGCCGGCGGGGCCGGAGGGCGGGAGCGGGGTCTACGGGGTGGGGGTAGTCGGTGCGGGTGCCGGGGTCAGCGCTGGTCGGGGTGGCCGGTGAGGACCGTGGTGAAGATCGGCTCGCCGTGCTGGTGCCCGGTCACGGTGGTGGTCAGGGCGTCCGGGTCCTCGCCGGGGGTGTGCCGGGCGGTGATGGTGGTGGGTGCGTCGTGCTCGGCGTAGCGGTGGAAGGTGGTGGCCGCGGCGGTCGGGGTGACGGTGACCGGGGCGGCGAGGGCGTTGCCGGCCTGGCGGGCGGCCTCCAGCAGCACCATGCCGGGGATGTGGTCGCCGGCGTGGTCGAAGAGGATCGGGTGCCGGAGGTCGGGTGTGAGGCGCCAGGTGCCGGGGGCGTCGGTCGCGGTCAGGACGACGTCGCAGGGGCGGAGCCGGCCTACCCGGGCCGGCGGCAGCGGTGCGCCGGCGGCGGCCGTGCCCGGCGCCGGGGCGCTCTCGGGGCGGGCGCCGCGCAGGCGGCGGTAGGTGGAGTCCGGAACGGTGGTGAAGCGGGCTTCGCCGGTCGCGGCCAGGTGGGGGCCGCGGCGGACGGTCGCGCTGAAGGTGAAGTCGATCGTGTTGCGGGTGCGCCGTGGCTGGGGGAGGAGTCTGGCCTCGATGGTGAGGTCCGTGGGCGTCGCCCCGATGAACAGTTGGCGGGCGCGGGTGACGTAGTCGAGGTTCCACATCATGAACTTGTGGTCGAGCGGGATGCCGAACCGGGTGTGGGCGAGGTAGAGCCCGGCTTGGCGGATCGTCTCGGCGGCGATCATCGGGTCGTGCCGGGTCCCGTCCGGGGTGCTGAAGAAGGTGTGCGCCCGCGGCCACTGGGCGGTGACGGTGAACGCGGTGTCGCCGAGCGGCTCGCTGCCGGTGATGAAGACCTCGGCGTGACAGGCCCGGTGGACGTATTCCTTGGCAACGGTGCTGGTCAACCGGGGTGCCGGGGCGACCGGACGGATCGGCTCGGGGGGTGTGCCGAAGGCCGTGGTGACCGGGGTGAGGGCAGGGGTGCGGTAGGCAAGCAGAGTCATGGGGAGCGCTCCATAGGGCCGGGACGGGCGGGGTGGGCTGCTCAGGGCTCGTAAGATACGTACCTACCGGTTTGGTTTTCAAGGAGCCAGGACGAAGGTTCGTCGGCGGCCGAGCGCAGCCGTGTCAACGTCCGGGGCGTCCGACCGTGCCCGACTGATTGACCTCATCGGCCAGTGCATGGCCTTTCACCTGCGGTGACTTCGACAGCCCGGGTTGACGCGTCCATTATCACAAGCAGGGGACCGATGGGTCGCACCGGGGCAAGTGGCAGGGGTGGCTCCGTATCCGACGGGTCCGGTGCGGGCTGCGGTAACCGGACGGCCCCGTACCGTCCACGCGGTTTTTCCGCGCTCGAAGGTGACTCCATGAGTCGGGGAAGCCGGGGTCGTTCGACTGCGAGGCGGGTAAGATACAGGGTGTTTGGTTTTGTTTGCCAGCGTTTCGGGTGGGGTGGTGGCACATGGCACGGCAGGAGCGGGCGGTCCGGACGCGGCGGCTGATCCTGGAGGCGGCGGCCTCGGTCTTCGACGAGTACGGGTACGAGGGTGCGACGATCGGCGAGGTGGTCGCGCGCGCGGGGGTGACCCGCGGCGCGGTGTACTTCCACTTCGCGTCCAAGCGGGAGCTGGCCCAGGGCGTCGTGGAGGAGCAGTTCGGCCAGGACGAGCTGCCCGAACGGCACTGCAAGCTCCAGGAGTTCGTGGACATGGGGATGGTGGTGGCCCATCTGATGCCGCGCGACCCGCTGCTGAGCGCGGGCGCGCGGCTCTCCCTGGGGCAGGACGTGTTCGGCGACCTCGGCGGCGGCGCGGCCCCCGGCTGGATCCAGCGGGCGGAGGCCGTGCTGACGGCGGCCGGCGGACGCGGCGAGCTGCTGCCGCACGTGGTGCCCGCCGAGACGGCCTGGCTGGTGACGGGCGCCTGGACGGGGGTGCAGATCCAGTCCCAGAAACTGTCGGGCCGGGCGGACCTGGAGCACCGGGTCGCCGTGCTCTACCGGCACATGATGCCGAGCATCGCCGTCCCGGGCGTGCTGGCCACCCTGGACCTGGGGTCGGACCGGGGCGCCCGGGTGGTCGCGGAGCTGGCGGAACGCCGGGTGGCCTCGGCCTGAGGCAGCTCAACTCCCTTCTCTGCCAGTGCAGTCCGGTGCGTCGGTCCGTGGCCGATTGCTCCGTTCAAAAACAAACAGCGCGTTCGGTTTTGTATTGACAAACCGTCTGTCCTGTTTTTGGATGGGTGTCGGGTGCCCGGCGGGTCCCACAGCGGTCCTGCCGACCGCGAGCAGCGGAGCACCCGCCAGGCCGGCGGCCGTCGGGGTCGCCGATCCCGTCTGGATTGGGGTGGACGTCATGGAGATCCGGGTGCTGGGGGCCTTGGGGGTCCAGATCTGCGGGGTGTCGGTGGTGCCGACCGCCCCGAAACCGCGGCAGGTGCTGGCCCTGCTGGCCTTACGCGCGGACCAGGCGGTCCCGGCCGCCGTCCTCGCTGAGGAGCTGTGGTCCGGCCGCCCGCCGCGCAGCGCGCGCACCACGGTGCAGACGTACGTGCTGCAGCTGCGCGACCTGATCGACCGGGCGCTCGCCCAGGGGGCGGAAGGGTCGGGTGGGGAGCCCGAGGGAAAGGCCGAAGGCGGTGCGGCCGGAACCGGCGAAGCCCGGAACCCCGCACCGGGGAAGGACTGCCTCGGCGCCAAGGACGTCCTGGTCACCTCGGCCGGCGGCTACCGGTTGAACACCGGCGACGGCCTGGTCGACCTGCGGGACTTCGAGCGGCTCGCGGGCCTGGGCTACCGGGCCATGGACGGCGGTGACTTCCCGCTCGCCGCCCGCCAGTTGGGCGAGGCGCTCGCCCTGTGGCGTGGACCGGCACTGGCCGACGTCCCGCTCGGCGGTCAACTCGCCGTGGAGGCAAAACGGTTGGAGGAGACCCGGCTCTGTGCGCTGGACCAGCGGATCGAGGCGGACCTGCGGCTGGGCCGGCACCGGGTACTGCTGGCCGAACTGACGGTGCTGGTCGACCGCTACCGCACCCATGAGAGCCTGCACGGCCAGTACATGGTCGCCCTGCACCGCTCCGGCCGCCGGGGCGAGGCCCTGGAGGCCTACCAGCGCCTGCGCAACACCCTGGTACGGGAGTTGGGCATGGAGCCCTCGGCCGGACTGCGCCGCCTCCAGCGCTCCATCCTGCTGGCCGGCCCCGAACGCCCCGAGCCGGACCTGCCGGGCACCGCCCCCGTTCCCGCCGACCCTCGGCTGAGCCGGGTCGGCTGACGGCCGGCCCAGGACCCGGCCCGGGACTCGGCCCGGGACTCGGCCCGGGACCCGGCCCGGGCGGAGCCGGACCCGTGGGCTTCGGCGGGGCCCGGAGCCGGCGCCCGCCGGGAGGTCGGTGGAGCGGAGCGGGCGCTCGCCAGGTGTCGCCGCGATCGGCCCGTCGTGATCGAGGGACTCGGAGCCAGGCCGGGTGGATTGCCACAGGCGGTCGTTGCTGCGCGCACGGCCCCGCGGTCAGGCGGACGTGTTCCGGCTGCCGGACCTGTGGCAGTTCCATCCCTCGCGTGAGGGCGGTGCTTCCCGCAACAAGCCTTCGATAGTACGGTCGCGCGCATCGCCCGACGTCCGACCACCGGAGGGTTCCGCATGTCCGCACGCTATTTCGAGGACTACGCACCGGGGCACGGCAGGGCCGTGCCGCGCGCGGCCCTGGACTCCGACGCTCTCAGAATCGACCTCAACGGTGACTGGCTGTTCCGGTTCTGGCCCGCTCTGCGTCCGGAACCGGACGGATTCGAAACCCCGGACTTCGACGACGGCTCCTGGGACGTCCTTCGCGTCCCCTCGCACTGGCAACTGCACGGCTACGGCCGGCCGATCTACGTCAACACGGCCTACCCGATACCGCTCGACCCGCCCTTCGTCCCGGACGAGAACGAGACCGGGGACTACCGTCGGACCTTCGACCTGCCCGCCACCTGGGCGGGCGGGCCGGCCGTGCTGCGCTTCGAGGGTGTGGACTCCTGCGCCCGGGTCTGGTTCAACGGCTCTGAGCTGGGCGTCACCTACGGAAGCCGGCTGCCGACCGAGTTCGATGTGACCGGGCTGCTGCGGCCGGGCCGCAACGTGCTCGCGGTCCGGGTGCACCAGTTCTCCGCGGGTACCTACCTGGAGGACCAGGACACCTGGCGCCTGCCGGGCATCTTCCGTGACGTGTCCCTGTTGGCCCGCCCCGCCGGCGGCATCCGGGACGTCTTCGTGCACGCCGACTACGACGCGGACACCGGCGCGGGTCGGCTCCGGGTGGAGGTCGACGCGGACGCGCCGGTGCGGATCGACGTGCCGGCCCTCGGGGTCCACGACCAGCCGGCCGAGGGCGAGTTCGCCTTCGCTGCGGTGCGGCCCTGGAGCGCGGAGGATCCGCAGCTCTACGAGGCGTACCTGGCCACCGGCAGCGAGCGGGTCCGGATCCGGGTCGGGTTCCGCAGTGTGGCCGTCGACGAGGCCGGGGTGCTCCGGGTCAACGGCCGCCGGGTGGTGCTGCGCGGTGTGAACCGGCACGAGTTCGACCCCGATCACGGCCGTGCGCTCCCGCTCGAAGCCATGCGCCGCGACGTGGAGTCGATGAAGCAGCACAACATCAACGCGGTGCGCACCGCGCACTACCCTCCGCACCCCGCGTTCCTCGACCTCTGCGACGAGCTCGGCCTGTGGGTCATGGTCGAATGCGACCTGGAGACCCACGGCTTCGAGTTCGCCGACCCGGAGCGCTGGCAGCGCAATCCCTCCGACGATTCCCGCTGGCGCGACGCCTTCCTGGACCGCATCGAGCGGACCGTGGAACGGGACAAGAACCACCCGAGCGTCATCCTGTGGTCGCTGGGCAACGAGGCCGGGGACGGCCGCAACCTCCGAGCCATGTCCGCGTGGGTCCGGCGCCGCGACCCCTCCCGCCCGGTCCACTACGAGGGCGACCGGCTCGGCGAGTACACCGACGTCCACGGCGAGATGTACCGGCCGCCCGCCGCCGTGGCCCGGATCGGCCGGGGACAGCTGCTGCCGGGCGAGGTTTCCTACCCGGCCCGCGCGGGCTCGGGCGACCCGGAGGACGACCCGCGCAACCGCAAGCCCTTCCTGCTCACCGAGTTCGCCCACGCCATGGGCAACGGGCCCGGGGGGCTCGCCGAATACCTGCAGTTGTGCGACGAGTACCCGCGGGTCCAGGGCGGTTACGTATGGGAGTGGATGGACCAGGGACTGCGCACCCGTGACGCCCGGGGGCGCGAGTTCTTCGGCTACGGCGGCGACTTCGGCGAGGACCTGCACGACGGCAACTTCATCTGCGACGGCCTGGTCCTCCCCGACCGCACCCCTTCCCCCGGCCTCCTGGAGTACGCGAAGGTGATCGCCCCCGTCCGCATCGGCCCCGGCCCGGCGGCGGACACCCTCACGGTGGAGAACCACTACGACGTGCTGGACCTGTCCCACCTGCGGTTCACCTGGTCGCTGGCCCGCGAAGGGGTCGAGCTCGCCCACGGCGTCCTGCCCACGCCGGAACTCGCGGCGGGGGAAGAGGGCCGACTGCCACTGCCCCGGTTGGACCCCGGGAGGTACCCCCAGGGCGGAATGGACGGCGGGGTGGACGGCGGGGGCGAGCTCTGGCTCACCGTCCGGGCGGAGCTGGCCAAGCCCGCCGACTGGGCCCCCGAAGGCCATGTGGTCGCCTGGGGGCAGCTGCGGCTCTCCGCGGCGCGCCCCCGCCGACCGTTCGGCCTGCCGGGCCCGGCCCGCCGCGACGGCGAGCACATCCTGCTCGGCCCCGGCCGCTTCGACCGGACCACCGGAGCTGTGCTGGGCATCGGCGGGCTCTCCCTCCGCGGGCCACGGCTGAACCTGTGGCGCGCCCCCACCGACAACGACCGCGGCTGGTCCCAGCGCGACGCCGCCTATTGGAAGGACCGCGGGCTGGACCGGTTGCGGCACCGCACCGTCTCCGTCACCCCTGACGCGCACGGCATGACCGTCGTCGTCCGCAGCGCCGCCGCCGCGGGCAACTCCGGCTACCTCACCACCTACCGCTGGGAGAGCGACGGTGACAGCCTGCGCCTGCGGGTGCACGCCGAACCCGTCGGCCACTGGCCGGAGCGGGGCGACGACTTCCAGGACGTCATGGTGGATCCGGCACTCCCGCCGGAGGAGTACCGGGAGCTGGTCCGCAGGAACAAGTCCCGCTCACTGGCCCGCATCGGACTCGCCTGGGAGATTCCCGCCGACCGGTCCCAGGTGGAATGGTTCGGCACGGGCCCGGGCGAGGCCTACCCCGACTCGCGTCAGGCGGTTCGCGTCGGACGCTTCCGCGCGACCGTGGACGAGCTTCAGACGCCCTACGTGCGCCCTCAGGAGAACGGCAACCGTGCGGACGTCCGCTGGGCCGCCTTCACCGACCCGGCCGGGAACGGACTGCGCGTCGGGGGCGAGGACCCGTTCCACTTCGCCGCGCGCCGCTGGACCGACCGACAGCTCGACGCCGCACGGCACCACAGCGACCTCGTGCCGGGCCCGGTGATCCACCTCCACACCGACCATGCCGTCCAGGGCCTCGGCACCGCCGCTGTGGGACCCGGTGTCCTGCCCCAGCACCGGCTCGAACTCGCGCCGGCGGACTTCGCGTTCGTCCTGACTCCCCTGCAACAGGGCTGAGGCCACCGAGCGGCCCGCCGTACCGGACTTCCCGGTGCGGCAGGCCGCTCCGCGCCCCGGCACCCGTGAGCGTGGCGCCACCGCTGTCGCCGGCGCTGTCGAGGTGCCCGAGAACGTCTCCATCCGCCGGTTCCGGGGAGGGCGCACCCGCTGAGGGGAGCGCGCCGCCCGGAGAGCAGAGAGCAGGCACTTCGTGAACCATTCTCCGACCGCGTCGCCCGGCGGACTGCTGGTCATCGGCAGCGCCGCCCGGGCCGACGTTCCCGGCGCGGGGCTGTGCACGGTCGGCTACGACGGTGCCGGCGCCATGAGCCTCCTCCGCACACTGCCGCTGGACCACCCCTCCTACGCGGCCGTCGACCCGACGCGCGCGGTCGTCCACGCCGTCCTGGAACAGGCGGTCGGACGGGTCGTCTCCCTGCGGGTGGACGCCGGGGCCGGGGTCCAGGGGCCGCCCGCCGCTGCCGCCGCTGCCAGTGGTGGTGCGGGCCCCTGCCACATCGCGGTCCACCCCAGCGGGTCGCACGTCTTCGCGGCCCACTACGGCGACGGCGTCCTCTCGGCCGTCCCCACCGGCGCCGACGGCACGGTCGCCACCGCCGAGGCGGTGCAGACCATCCGGCACCCGGGCCGGGAGGCCTCCGGGGACCTGCTCACGTCCCCGCACGCCCACATGGCGGCCCCCTCGCCGGACGGGCGGTTCCTGCTGTGCACCGATCTCGGTACCGACCGGGTGTACGTCTACGCCTTCGACCCGGACAACGGCCCGCTCAGCGCCCACCGGACGGTGCAACTGCCGTCGGGCAGGGGCCCCCGGCACCTCGTGTTCCACCCGTCGGCCCGGTACGCCTACGTCCTGAACGAACTCTCCTCCACCCTGACCGTCTGCACCTGGGACGCGCTCGCCGGCCGTCTCGAACCGGTCGCCGAGGTCGAGACCCGGCGGGATCCGGGCGCGCCGAACGCCAACTCCGCCGCCGCGGTGCGGCTGTCCGGCGACGGCCGCTTCCTCTACACGACCAACCGCGGCGACGACGCGATCTCGGTCCACGCCCTCCACGGTGACGGCGCGTCCGTGGAACTGCTCACCGCCGTTCCCTGCGGCGGGACTTGGCCGCGCGACATCGCGCTCACCCCGGACGGCCGTCTGCTCTTCTGCGCCAATCAGCGCTCCGACACGGTCACGGCCTTCCACCGGGACCCGTCCACCGGCCGGCTGAGCCCGGCCGGGGAGCCCTTGGCGATCACCGAGCCCACGTCCGTCCTGCCGATCGGAGGCTGAGCGGAGGAGAGGGGAGGCGTCCGGCACGAGGGTGTCGGGCGCCGACGTGCCGACGAGCCGTGGCCCGGGCTGCCCGTCCTGCTGTCTGACAGGTCGACGGGGCGATCTTGCGGGGTGGGGCGACGCGGTGTCAAGCCCAGGTCGCCACCTGCTCGTTGGCGAGGGGGATCCGGCTGTTGTGATCGCTGCAGTCTCGTCGAGTCCGGTCGTGTGCGGACTTGCGTGGGCGACAAGACCGCATGTGATCGGATTTGATCGGGATGGCTCTGGCAGGGCAGGCTCAGTGTCGTAAAGTGGCGGATCAGTCACGGTCCGGCACGGGAGGGAGCCGCATGTCCGGGACCGAGTACAGCAAGCCGACCGCGCACGTCGTGGTCGGTTACACCCCTCAGGAAGGCTTTGTCGCCGTCCAACTCAGCCCGCCCCCGGCGGAATACGTATGGCACGACCGGCAGGCCGAGCACTACCAGGAGCGGTTCGGTCCGGGTAACGGCTATCAGCAGTGGCTGGCTGTCGACGCCGGCACCGGTGCCGTCTGGTTCGGGGACACCGACTGGCGAACGCAGGACGGGGATGCCGCCCCCCGGTTCCCGGGCCACCGCCGACCCGAACTGGGCGACGGCGCCCTGCCGTCCCCGGCGGTCTTCTCGCTCCCGCTCGCCCACCGGGCCGTCGACGAACAGGGCGCCTGCACCTGGCGGTTCTTCACCGCGCAGGAGCTCTACGCACTGGCTCGGCGGATCCTGCCCGTGGTCCAGCGGGTGATCGGCTCGCTGCACCGCGTGGGCCCGACCGCGGACCTGGAATGGTCCGCCGAGGCTGCGACGGCCTGGACCGATCTCGAAGAGGGCTGCCGTTACGCGCTGGACGGGACGGGAGCGGTGGCCTGGGCCGGACCCCGCATGAGCCGGGTCCCCGGATGGCGGGTCGAGGTGGCGGACTTCCTCGCCCGGAATCCGGAGCTGTGCGACCCGGCTTGGGCGACGGCCACCGACGCCGAGCTGGACGCGTACGCCGCCTACGAGCCCGATTCCGGCTACGCCGGCGTGCCGGGACGGATGTGTGCTCCGGCGGAGGTCGGGATCGAGGAGGGATACACCTTCTACGGCCACCGTGCGGCCCTGTACGCCTATCGGGCGGCCGCCTGCGGGGAGCGCACCCCGGTCGAGGCCCGGCTCTGGCTCGAAAGCAGCGACGCCGGGCGGAGCAGCTGGGAAGCCGCCAAGGTCGCGGGGGCGAGTCTCGCCGACGCCACCGACTGCGTGTTGGACCACCTCGCCGAGAAGTTCCGCGGCGCTGCGGCGGACGAGGGCGTGGTCCTCACCGGCCTGCCGGCCTACCTGCGGCAGCTGCGGGCCGAGGAGCGGGTGGCGGTGGACGACACGCTCGCCGCCACCGGGGAGGAGCTGAAACGCCTGGAGGAGCTGCTCAAGGAGATCCGACTGGTCCGGAACACCATCCTGACCCGGGTCCTGAGCTGGACCGACGGACGGGACGACGAGGCGATCGCCCGGCTGGCGGCGATGTCCCCCGGCGCGGTGGCCGAATGGCGGGAGCGGCTCACGGCCGACCAGAGCGTCCAGTCGGAGCGGTGAGCGGACCCGCGGGGCGCGGGTCCGCTCGCAGGGGTGGGACGTGGGGTGCGCCTCAGGACAGGGCGGCCAGCGCCTGTGCGGCGAGCATCTGCTCCAAGGCCAACAGGGCACGCGGGGAGTGCCGGGTGTCGATGCGGACGGCGTAGATGAAGCGCGTCAGCTCCGGGTCGGCCAGGGGACGCGCCACGACCCGGGTGCTGCCGCGGGGGAGGGCCAGCTGGGGCATGACGGCGACGCACAGGCCGGCGGCCACGAAGCCGAGCACGGTGTTGAAGTCGTCGCCCTCGTAGTCCAGGCGGGCCTGGAAGCCCGGTGTCTTGGCCATCTGGGCGAGCAGTTCCAGGCGCAGCGCCGCCTCCGGGGCTGCTATCCACGTCTCGGAGGCGAGGGTCGCCAGGTCGATGACGTCCCGGTCGGCGAGGTGGTGGTCGGCCGGGACCACCGCGACGACCGGGTCCCGTGCGACCAGTGTCCGGCGCAGTGTCCGTGGCGCCGGCAGGGGGATGAAGTCGTAGTCGTAGCTGAGGGCCAGGTCCATGTCCCCGCGCCTGAGCCGGTTGTAGCTCGCGTCGGGTTCCAGTTGGGAGAGGCTGACCTGCACGTCGGGGTACGTCGTGTGGAGCTCTGCGAGCGCCTGCGGGACGATGACGGTGGCGGCGGAGGCGAAGGCACCGAGCCGGATCCTTCCGGCCGTGCCCGCGCGCATGGCGTCGAGTTCCACCGACGCCGCCGCCAGCGCGCTCCGGACGCGCTGTTCGGCGTCGAGGAGGACCTCGCCCGCCGGGGTGGCGCGCACGGGTCGGCGCTCCAGCACTCTGAGGCCCGTGCGGCGTTCGAGCTCGGCGACCTGTTGCGAGACGGCGGGCGCGCTGTAGCCGAGTTCGCGTGCGGCGGCGTTGAAGGAGCCGTGGCGGACGACGGCTTCGAGGGTGGCGAGCAGGCGGGGGTCGAGGCTCTGCACGGAGTTAAGACTCACTTATCTGTCGCGAAGACGTCTTTTCTTGTACTTAAGGGTGAATGGCAGCAGGATTCTTGCTCGCGGCCCGGTACGCAAGTGCCGGATGCCTGAGTGTCCGCTCCCGGGTCCGCAGTGAACCCGTTCCCCCGTCGCCGGGCGCGTCCGTGCGCCCGTAGTGCCGTGCACCCCCTCCTCCGGCAGTCCGTCCGTCCGCGCGGCGGCCGGGCGCTCTGCCGGGGGAGACGGCCGTCGACGGTCAACTCCCAGGCCCTGAAAGGAAGTGGTATGCCCAAGCCGCTTGTCGGACTCACCACCTACCTCACCGACGCCCAGTGGGCGGAGTGGGAGTTGCCCGCGGTGCTCCTGCCCGCGGCGTACGCCAGCGCCGTGCAGGCCGCAGGCGGCCGCGCGGTCCTGCTGGCGCCGGACGCTCCCGAGGCCGCGGCCGAGGTCGTCGCGCGACTGGACGCGCTCGTCCTCGCCGGCGGCGAGGACCTCGATCCCGCACTCTACGGAGCGCAACCGCACCCGTGCTCGGGTGCCCCGGTCCGGGAACGCGACCGGTGGGAACTGGCCGTCCTGGCCGCCGGTCTCGCGCGGGACATCCCGGTGCTCGGGGTCTGCCGGGGAATGCAGTTGATGAACGTGCACGCGGGCGGGACATTGGTCCAGCACCTGCCCGACAGGGTGGGGCACGACGGTCACAACGTGCACCCGGGCCACTTCGGCTCGCACGCCGTCACCACCGTCCCGCGCACCCGGGTCGGGGCGCTCCTGCCGGGAACGAGGCAGGTCGCCACACACCACCACCAAGCGGTTGGGCAGCTCGGGGCAGGTCTGGTCGTGGCCGCCCACGCCGCGGACGGCACGGTGGAGGCGGTGGAGAGCACCCGGCACCGCTTCGCCGTCGGCGTGCAGTGGCACCCGGAGATGGCCTTCGATTCGGCGGTGGTGTACGCCCTGGTGGCCGCCGCGCGGTCCGGTGCCACCGCGCGGTCCGGCGCCGGTCCGGGCCGGGTGGGCGAGCGGGGGGCGCACGCCGTCCGGGCGACAGCGCTTGCCGTCCCGTCGGCGCTGACCCCTTGACACCGCTCGGTCGCAGCCCCCAGGATCAGCCCGTGAACCTGTCAGACAGCCAGACAGCAGGGTCGGCCCCCCGGCGCGTGAGCGCGATGGAAGCAGTGTTCGGCCACCTGCGCAGCGCGATCGAGCGCGGCGAGTACGTGGTGGGGGACAAGCTCCCCTCCGAAGCGGAGCTGTGCCGCACGCTGGAAGTCAGCCGGCCCGTGCTGCGAGAGGCGCTCCGGGCCCTCCAGGCGATGGGCCTGACGGTCTCGAAGACCGGCAAGGGAACCTTCGTCGTGGCGAACACGGTCGAGGACCCCACGTTCGGCGACTACGCGGCCAGCGACCTCCTGGAGGTGCGCCGGCACGTCGAGATCCCGGTCGCCGGGTACGCGGCGCTGCGCCGCACCCCGGAGGACCTCGACCACCTGGCCCACCTGCTCGACCGGATGGAGCGGGAGACCGACACCACCGCGTGGGTCGCACTGGACACCGTCTTCCACCTGGCGGTGGCCGAGGCCTCCCGCAACCCCGTCTTCCGCCGGGTCATCGAGGAGATCCGTGACGCACTGGCGCGTCAGTCGGCATTCCTCAACGAGCTGGGCGATCGACGCGAGCAGTCCAACTGCGAGCACCGGGCGATCGTCGAGGCGCTGGTCGACGGTTCCGAGCCCGACGCGGTCGCGGCGATGTCGCACCACCTCCACCGCGTCGAGGCGACCCTCACCGACATCGTGCGCCCCGGGCGCACACACACCCCCACGGAAGGCAGAGCCGAGGCGTGAGCGAGCAGTTCCTCGAAGACGAGAAGCGCCCCACGACCCCCACCACCCCCACGACCCGGCACGTCGACGCCGGTGACGCCGGCTACAGCAAGTCCTTGCAGCCCCGGCACGTCAACATGATCGCCATCGGCGGTGCCATCGGCACCGGCCTGTTCCTCGGCGCGGGCGGGCGGCTCGCCGACGCCGGGCCCTCCCTGTTCGTCGCGTACGCGGTCTGCGGCGTCTTCGCCTTCCTCGTCGTGCGCGCGCTCGGCGAACTCGTCCTGTACCGCCCGTCCTCGGGCGCATTCGTCTCCTACGCCCGGGAGTTCCTGGGGGAGAAGGGCGCGTACACCGCGGGCTGGATGTACTTCCTCAACTGGGCGACCACCGGCATCGCGGACATCACCGCCGTCGCCACCTACACCCACTACTGGCACCTGTTCTCCGACATCCCGCAGTGGGTGATCGCGCTCATAGCCCTGGCCGTGGTGCTGACGGTGAACCTCATCTCGGTGCGGATCTTCGGTGAACTGGAGTTCTGGTTCGCCATCGTCAAGGTCGGCGCGCTGCTGGTCTTCATGGGCATCGCGATCTTCCTGCTGGTCACCCGGCACCCGGTCGACGGCGCCGTCCCCGGCCCGTCCCTCATCACCGACAACGGCGGGATCTTCCCCAACGGCCTGATGCCGATGCTGCTGATCATCCAGGGCGTCGTCTTCGCCTACGCCTCGGTGGAGCTCGTCGGCGTCACGGCCGGGGAGACCGAGAACCCCGAGAAGATCATGCCGAAGGCGATCAACTCGATCATGTGGCGGGTGGGCCTGTTCTACGTCGGCTCGGTCGTCCTGCTGTCGATGCTGCTGCCCTGGAACAGGTACAGCTCCGGCCAGAGCCCGTTCGTGACCGTGCTGTCCCACATCGGCGTCCCGGCGGCCGGCAGTGTGATGAACCTGGTCGTCCTCACCGCGGCCATGTCCTCGCTCAACTCCGGCCTCTACTCCACCGGCCGCATCCTGCGCTCGATGGCCGTGAGCGGCTCGGCCCCCCGGTTCACCGCCCGGATGAGCCGTACCCAGGTGCCGTACGGCGGCATCCTGCTGACCAGCGGCATGTGCGTCCTCGGTGTCGGCCTCAACTTCGTGGTCCCCGCCGACGCGTTCGAGATCGTGCTGAACTTCGCGGCGATCGGCATCCTCGCCACCTGGGGCATGATCATGGTCTGCCACCTCCTCTTCTGGCGGAAGACCCGGTCCGGCGAACTGACCCGGCCCGGCTACCGCCTGCCCGGCTCGCCGTGGACCGAGCTCGTGACGCTGGCCTTCCTGCTCTCCGTCCTGGTCCTCATGTACGCCGACGGCGGCGCCGGGCGCACCACCGTGCTGTGCCTGCCGCTGATCGCCGGGGTGCTGGTCGCGGGCTGGTACGCGATCCGCGGCCGGGTCGCGCGCGTCGCCGCCGGGGCCGAGGACCGAATCCGCTGAATCCGCCGGCGGCCCGGGGAGGGCCGCCCCGGCTCCCTCCCCCCCCCGCAGGCCGTCGGCACACCCACCACCGATCGAGGCAGTCTCATGTTCAGCAGTCCCCTCGCGGACGCGCCCGCGATCCGCGAGCCCCGCCACGAGCCCGTCGCCCACGTGATCCGCGGCGACGTGGTCGAGGGCATCCACTACGGCTCCGTCGTCGTCCTCGGCGGCGACGGAGAAGGCGACGGAGAAGGCGACGGCGGCGGTGAGGTCCGGTTCCGGCTCGGCGACATCGAGGCCGCCTGCTACCCGCGATCGGCCCTCAAACCGGTCCAGGCCGTCGCCATGGTGCGGGCGGGGCTGCCGCTCGACGGTGAACTCCTCTCCCTCGCGATGGGCAGCCACTCCGGCGAGGAACGCCACCTCGCCGGTGCCCGGCGGATCCTGGACCTCGCCGGCCTCTCCGAGGACGACCTGCGCAACGTCCCGGACCTTCCGTACGACCCGGCGGTCCGCGACGACTGGGTCCGGGAGGGCCGCCCGCCCTCCCGGCTCGCCCAGAACTGCTCGGGCAAGCACGCCGCGATGCTCTACCTCTGCAAGCTCAACGGCTGGCCACTGGCGGACTACGACGATCCCACCCACCCGCTCCAGCGGGTGATCGCCGGGGTCGTCGGGGAACTCACCGGTCAGCGCATCGCCCGGGTCAGCGTCGACGGCTGCGGCACCCCGCTGTTCGCCGTCTCGCTGCACGGCCTCGCCCGCGCCGTCGCCCGCATCGCCGCTGGCTCGCCCGGGACGCCCGAGTTCCGGGTGGCGGACGCGCTGCGCAGCCACCCGGAGATGGCCTCCGGTGCGGGACGGGACACGGCCGCGCTGATGCGCGCGGTGCCCGGGCTGCTGGCCAAGGACGGCTTCGAGGGCGTGCAGGTCGCCGCGCTGCCGGACGGCCGCGCCGTGGCCGTGAAGATCGCCGACGGGGCGAACCGGGCGCGCGTCCCGGTGACGGCGGCCGCGCTGGCCCTGGCGGGAGTCGAACCGCGGCTGCTCACCGGTTTCGCGGGCGAGCCGGCGACCGGCGGCGGTCGGCCCGTCGGTGGCGTCCGGCCGGTGGCGGCGCTCGACCCGTCGGCCCTGCTCGGAGCCCCCGATCCGACCCGCGCACGCCGGTAGGACCCCAGGAAGAACGCCGGTAAGAACCCCAGAATGAAGAGGACCGCATACCCATGACCGCCGCCACCCGCAGTGAACACGACCTGCTCGGAGACCGCGACGTCCCCGCCGACGCCTACTGGGGCGTCCACACGCTGCGCGCCACCGAGAACTTCCCGATCACGGGCACGCCCATCTCCACCTACCCCCACCTGATCGACGCCCTGGCCGCCGTGAAGGAGGCCGCCGCCCTCGCCAACGAGGAACTCGGCCTGCTGGAGCCCGAGAAGGCGGCCGCGATCGTCGCCGCCTGCCGCGAGATCCGGGGCGGCGGGCTGCACGAGCAGTTCGTCGTGGACGTCATCCAGGGCGGCGCCGGCACCTCGACCAACATGAACGCCAACGAGGTCGTCGCCAACCGGGCGCTGGAGCTGCTGGGACACGCGAAGGGCGAGTACCGGCACCTGCACCCCAACGAGCACGTCAACCTGGGCCAGTCCACCAACGACGTCTACCCGACGGCGGTCCGGATCGCGACCGTCTTCGCCGTGCGCGGCCTGCTCGACGCGATGGCCGTCCTCCAGGACGCCTTCGCCCGCAAGGCCGTCGAGTTCCGCGACGTCCTGAAGATGGGCCGCACCCAGCTGCAGGACGCGGTGCCGATGACGCTCGGGCAGGAGTTCTCGACGTTCGCGGTCATGCTCGACGAGGACCGCAGCCGGCTCGCGGAGGCCGTCCAGCTGATCCTGGAGATCAACCTCGGCGCCACCGCGATCGGCACCGGCCTCAACGCCCCCGCCGGGTACGCCGAGTCCGCCCGCCGCCACCTCGCCGAGCTCACCGGGCTGCCCCTCGTCACGGCGGCCAACCTGGTCGAGGCCACCCAGGACTGCGGGGCGTTCGTCCAGATGTCCGGGGTGCTCAAGCGCATCGCCGTCAAGCTCTCGAAGAGCTGCAACGACCTGCGGCTGCTCTCCTCGGGGCCGCGCGCGGGCCTCGGCGAGATCAACCTGCCGCCGGTGCAGGCCGGTTCGAGCATCATGCCCGGCAAGGTGAACCCGGTGATCCCCGAGGTCGTCAACCAGGTCGCCTTCGAGGTGATCGGCAACGACGTCGCCGTCACCATGGCCGCCGAGGCCGGGCAGCTCCAGCTCAACGCGTTCGAGCCGATCATCCTGCACTCGCTGTCGGAGTCGATCACTCATCTGCGCGCCGCCTGCCTCACTCTCGCCGAGCGGTGCGTGGTCGGCATCACCGCCAACACCGAGGTGCTGCGCGCGACCGTCGAGAACTCCATCGGCCTGGTGACCGCCCTCAACCCGCACATCGGGTACACGGCCGCCACCGACATCGCCAAGGAGGCCCTCGCCAGCGGCCGGGGCGTGGCCGAACTCGTCCTGGAGAAGGGGCTGCTCCCGGCCGAGCGGCTCGCCGCCCTGCTGCGGCCCGAGGTGCTGGCGGGAAGCGGCGCGCCCGTCGCCTGACGGAGAGCACGGCAGAGCACGGCGAACGAGCCGAACGACGCGTCGCCGCACCGGAGTTCCGGTGCGGCGGCGCGTTCTGCGCTGCCCCGGCGTCAGGCCGGTGCGGGGATCAGCCGTACGGCCTCCGGGGCCCGGGCGTTGTGGCGCTCGGTCCAGGTGGTCAGCGCGGACTGGCAGGCGTGGTCGAGGTGGCGGAGCCCGGAGAGGTCCAGCTCCACGACGCGGTCGGCCGGCAGCGCTTCGAGGGTGTCCAGGAGCTTGGGCAGCCGGAGGAAGGTGGCGTTGCCGGTCAGGCGGACCCGGACGACGCCGTCGGTCCGCTCCTCCGACTCCACGTGCAGGCGGGACGTCTCCCACGCGCTCTTGACGATCGACAGGCCCAGGCCGATCAGCACGCCCTCGAACATGTTGACCGTGACGATGGCCACCGCGGTAGCCGCGAGGACGAGCGACTCCGGGCGGTGCTCGCGCCACAGCGGCCCGAACTGCTTGAACGGCAGCAGCTTGAACCCGGCGTGCACCAGCACACCGGCGAGCGCGGCGACGGGGATGACGCCGAGTGCCGCCGGGAGCAGGGCGGCGAAGAGCAGCAGCCACACGCCGTGCAGCACGCGGGAGGCCTTGGTCCGGGCGCCGGCCTGGACGTTGGCGGCGCTGCGGACGATGACCGCGGTCATCGGCAGGGCGCCGAGGGCGCCGCAGAGCGCGTTGCCCGCCCCTTGGGCCATGAGCTCCTTGTCGTAGTCGGTGCGCGGTCCGTCGTGGAGGCGGTCGACGGCCGCCGCGCTGAACAGGCTCTCGGCCGAGGCGACGAGGGTGAAGGCCACGACCGTCACGAGCAGGGCCGGGGTGAGCTGTTCGAACACCCCGGTGCCGGGCGGCTGGACGGCGTCCAGGAGGCCCTTGACCTCGACCTTCTTCACCGGGCGGTGGAGCAGCTGGACGGCACCGGTGGCGAGGAGCACGGCCACCAGGGCGCCCGGGACGACCCGGACCCTGGCGGGGAGCCGTTGCCACAGCACGATCACGGCGATGGTGCCGGCGCCGATGGCGAAGGTGTAGCGGGCGGCGGGCGAGGAGACGAGCTGGGCGAGGAGGCCGGGAAGGCCGAGGAGCTTGTCGATCCCGTTCGCGGGCGCCGACCGGTCGGCCATCGCGTAGAGCTGGCCGGCGATGATGACCAGGCCGATGCCGGCCAGCATGCCCTCGACGACGGCGACGGAGATCGCGCGGAACCAGCGGCCCCAGCGCAGCGCGCCGAGCAGCAGCTGGAGCAGGCCGGTGGCGGCGACCACCAGGCCGAGGGCGGGCAGGCCGAACCGTTGCACGGTCTCGGCGACCAGCACGGTCAGCCCGGCCGCGGGGCCGCTGACCTGGAGACTGCTGCCGGGCAGTGCGCCGACGACGAGGCCGCCGACGATGCCGGTGATCAGGCCGAGTTCGGCGGGCACGCCGGAGGCGACCGCGACGCCCACGCACAGCGGCAGGGCGACGAGGAACACGACGAGCGAAGCGGTCAGGTCGTACTTGAGTGCGGGAAAGCGCATGGGAGCCCTCATCCGGGGGAGTTCGGGGGTGGTCGGCCGCTGGGTCACAGCGGCAGGAAGACGTCGCCGCCGGGGCGGTGGGTGAGGACGGCGCCGGTGTGCACCTCGTAGAACCAGCCGTGCAGGCCGAGCAGGCCCTCGTCGACGCGCCGTGCCACGCTCGGGTGCGTGCGCAGCTTCGCCAGCTGGTCCAGCACGTGGCGTTGCACGGGGGCGGCAAGGTCGTGGCTCGGCTCGCCGACGGGCGTCAGTGCGGTGCCGTCGGCGAGCCAGTCGCGCACCGCGGGCACGCCGGTGAGGTCCTCGCCCCGTACGACGGCGCCCACGGCGCCGCAGTGGGAGTGGCCGCACACCACGATGTCCGCGACGCCCAGGACCTCGACCGCGTACTCGATGGTCGCGGCCTCGGCCGAGGGGGCGGACGGGCGGTGCGGCGGGACGATGTTGCCGGCGGTCCGCATCTCGAAGAGGTCCCCGGGCCGGGCGCCGGTGACGGCGGAGGGGATGATGCGGGAGTCGGAGCAGGCGATGAACAGCGCCTGCGGGTTCTGGCCCGCCGCCAGTCGCCCGTAGGCGTCGGCGGCCTGCGCGGCTCGGTGGTGGAAGGTGCGGGCGTGGTCGATGAATCCTTGCATGTCGGTGCCTCGGGCCCTTCGGAAGTCGTACGGGAACGGTGACTTCGGGACCGTGCACGCTCGCTCGGTACGGGCGCAGCGCGGAGCGCGGCGGCGGTGGCGGCAGGCGGAAGCACTGCCGTGGGCCGTCGTGGGCTGCCGGGATGTGGGGGCGGTGGGTCACCCGTCGGGGGTGTCGCCACCGTCGGTGAGCGGGCGCGCGCGGTCGGCGCCGATCAGCAGCGGAACACCTGGAGGACCGCCGCTCTGGGCTGTCTGGGCGCCCCGTGCCGAGGGGCGGGGGCGCGGGTCGGCGACGGGTCGCCGTCGGCGGCGGGCTCGTCGGCCAGGGCCGGGTGCAACTCCCTTTGGTGCCGCGGTACTTCAATGTTCCGGTGGCGCGTCCAGCCGAGGCCGGTCGGGCACTTGGGGACCACCGCCTCCTCGACGAGCTTCGCCTCCGCGGCGACCCGGGGGCAGCGCTCCTCGCGGGTGAGGGCGGATGCGGACTGGGACAGCACCAGCAGGCCCAACGCGGCCACGAGGGCCACGGCCGCGGCGCCGATCACCCTCCTGACCAAGGACATTGCTGTTCCTTTCCCCGCCCGTGGGACTGTCTTGGGAATTTGTTGAACCGTTGTCAATTCTGACGGCTGCGGGCGGGGGCGAGTTCCGGTTCGTGGTGAACGGTCCGTGAATCAGTTCGGCCGACTGGTGATGGTCCATGAACTGGCGAGGCGGAATGCGGGCAACCGGTGAACCGTTTGCGATGTGAACGTTGACACATGCGAATCCGCAGGTCCTCGGAGGCCTGTCGGACGCCCGAGCGACCGAGCGCCCGAGCGCCCGAGCGACCGACCGCCCGAGCGCTCGGGTGTCGGCCGAAGCCCTCTGTCCTCTGCTCGGCGCCGGGCGGGCTCCCGCCCGGCGCCGAGCAGAAGCGGTTCAGCGTCCGGACATCCCCGACAGCACCCTGCCGCGCGCGGTGTCGGCGTCGTCGGCGAGCAGGGCCAGCTCGGCGAGTTCGCGGCAGCGCGCGAGGGTGTGGGTGGCCAACGCCGCCCGCAGCTCGGGGAGCGCGGCGGGAGCGGCGGACAGGCTGGTGATCCCGAGGCCGACCAGGACCAGGGCGAGTGCCGGGTCGGCGGCGGCCTCGCCGCAGACGCCGATCGGACGGCCGTGCTCGGCCGCCGAGGCGGCGGCGGTGGCGACCAGTTCGAGCAGCGCGGGCTGCCACGGGTCGAGCAGCTCGGCGAGGGCGCCGAGCGTCCGGTCGGCCGCGAAGGCGTACTGGGCCAGGTCGTTGGTGCCCACGCTGAAGAAGTCGCAGGACTCGGCCAGCCGGTCGGCCCGCAGGGCGGCTGCCGGGACCTCGATCATCGCGCCGGCCGTCGGCAGGCCGTGCGCGCGGACCCGGTCGGCGAACTCGGCGGCCTCGCGCGGGATCGACACCATCGGGGCCATCACCCAGACCTGCGCGGTGCTGTCCCGCGCGGCCTCGGCGATCGCGGCGAGCTGGGTCTCCAGCAGGTGCGGATCGCGGGCGGCCGTCCGCAGTCCGCGGACGCCCAGGGCGGGGTTCTCCTCGTCGGCGGAGGTGGCGAAGGGCAGCGGCTTGTCCGCACCCGCGTCCAGGGTGCGGACGACGACCCGGCGGCCGGCGAAGGCCGCGAAGACCTGCCGGTAGGCGGCGGCCTGTTCGGCGCGGCCCGGCGCCTCGGCGCGGTCCAGGAAGAGGAACTCGGTACGGAACAGGCCCACCCCCTCGGCGTCGACGGCGGCCGCGCCGGCCAGCTCGTGCGGGGCACCGAGGTTGACCAGCAGCGCGACCGGGTGGCCGTCCGCCGTCCGGCCCGGTCCTCGGAAACCGGCCAGCCGCTCGCGGTGCCGGCGCTCGCGCGCGGCGGCCCGCTCGACCGCTTCCGGACTCGGGTCGGGCTCGACCACGCCGTCCGCGCCGTGCACCAGGACCAGCCGGCCGTCCGCCAGCGCCATGGCGTCGGTGCAGCCGACCACGGCGGGCACACCGAGCGCCTTGGCGAGGATGGCCGTGTGGCTGGTCGGCCCGCCGCGGACGGTGACGAGGGCCAGGACCCGTTCGGGGTCGAGCAGCGCGGTGTCGGCCGGTGCCAGGTCGTCGGCGACCAGGACATACGGGTGCCCGGGGTCGGGCAGGCCGGGCACGGGCAGGCCGAGCAGGCGGGCCACCGCGCGGTCGCGCAGGTCGTCCAGGTCGGGGGCGCGCTCCGCGAAGTAGCCGCCGGCGGCGGTCAGGGCGGCGCGGAAGCCGTCGAAGGCGGTGCTGAGCGCGTGGGCGCCGTCGGCGCCCTGCTCGGCGAGCTCGGCGGCCCGCTCGGCGAGGACCGGGTCGGCGGCCATCATGGCCTGGGCCGCCAGCACCTCGGCGCCGGTGCCGCTCGCCCGGGCGGCGCGCTGTTCCAGGTCGGTGACGACCGCGCCGAGGGCGGCGCGGACCGCGGCCGACTCGGCCGTCGGGTCGGCGACCGCCCTCGGCGCGGGCAGCGGGGCTGGGGGAGCCATCCGGGCGACCGGGCCTGCCGCGCTGCCGGTGCCGACGCCGATCCCGCGGATCGGGACGGTCATGCCGCTGCGTCGAGGTCGGAGGCGAGCAGCTGGGCGAGCGCCTGGAGCGCGTCCTCGGCCCCGTCGCCGGAGGCGGTGAGCTCCAGGACCTCGCCGGAGCGGGCGGCCAGGGCGAGGACGGACAGCAGGCTCCGGGCGTCGACCGGGGCCTGGCCCGGGCGGCCGACGGTGACCTTGACCGGCTGTCGGGCGGCGGCGGCCTGGACGAACAGCGAGGCGGGGCGGGCGTGCAGACCGCTGCTGGAGCCGACGGTGACCTGGGTCGAGTGCATGGGAGTCCTTGAGGGAGAGGGATCGGAGGGGAGGAGGTGATCGCCGACCCGGGTGGGAGCCGGGCCGGCGGGAGGGTGGGCCACGGTGGCCCGCGCGCGGAGGGGGCAGCGCTGGCCACCGTGGTGGGTGCCTGGTCCGCGCGGTACGGGGGCGGTCGCGGGACCAGGCAGTCTGTGGTTTCGCGTCTGTTAAGACGTTGTTTCGGTTGGTTCTACGCCCGATCGTGCAGGGATGTCAACACATTCGGGCATCTGCCCATGGAGTGGACGAGGAGCGGACGAGGAGCGGGCGAAGGGTGGGCGAAGGGCGGATGCGTGGTGGAACAAGCTCTTGCTTTTCCGTCCGAAGCGCGTACGCTCGGGCTCCACCAGGCGTAAACGGACATGAAACGGACCCATTCCCACATGTACGCACCCGAGCGGCAGCAACAGATCCTCCACCTCGCCCAGGAACAGGGCCGGGTGGACGTGCCGACGCTGGCCGAGGACTTCGGTGTCACCCAGGAGACCATCCGGCGTGACCTGAGCGCCTTGGACCGGGCCGGTCTGCTGCACCGGGTGCACGGCGGCGCACTGCCCGTCGGCGCACTGCACCTGGAACCCGGCCTGGCCGAACGGGACTCCCGGGCCGCGGCCGAGAAGGAGCGCATCGCCAAGGCGGCCCTGGCCCTGCTGCCCGACGAGGGCAGCGTGATCCTGGACGCCGGGACCACCGTCTCCCGGCTGGCCGGACTGCTGCCCCTGGACTGCGCCCTCACCGTCGTCACCAACGCCCTCCCGGTCGCGGCCCGGCTGGCCGACCACCCCTCGCTCGCCCTCCACCTCGTCGGTGGCCGGCTGCGCCACCGCACCCAGGCGGCCGTCGACGCCTGGGCGCTGCGCGACCTGGCCGACATCCACGCGGACGTCGCGGTGGTCGCCACCAACGGCTTCTCCCCGGAGGGCGGGCTGTCGACGCCGGACCTCGCCGAGGCCGCCGTCAAGCGGGCCATGCTCGCGGGTGCGCGACGCGTCGTCCTGGTGGCCGATTCCACCAAGTACGGCGCCCGCCACTTCGCCCGGTTCGGCTCGCTGGACCAGGTCGACGTCCTGGTCACGGACACCGGGCTGACCGACGAGCAGGCCGCCCAGATCGAGAACCACGGACCGGAAGTCATCCGCGCATGATCGTCACCATCACCCCCAACCCCAGCCTCGACCGCACCTACGAGCTGGAAACGCTCGTCCTCGGCGAGGTCAACCGGGCCGGGCAGGACCGGCTCGACCCCGGCGGCAAGGGCGTCAACGTCTCCCGCGCGCTCACCGCCGCGGGCCACCGCACCACCGCCGTGCTGCCGCTGGGCGGCCTCTCCGGCGGACTGCTCTGCGACCTGCTGCGCCGCCAGGGCATCGACGTCGCGGCGGTCACCATCGCGGGCGACACCCGGATCAACGTCTCGATCGCCGAGGACGGCGGCGGCCTCACCAAGATCAACGCGATGGGCCCCGAGCTCAGCGCCGCCGAGTCGGCCGCGCTGCTGGCCCTCGTCCGCGACACCCAGCAGACCGGACGGGGCACCGGGAACGGCGTGGACTGGCTGGCCTGCTGCGGCAGCCTGCCGCGCGGCCTCCGGCCCGGCTGGTACGCCGAGTTGGTCGCCCAGGTGCACTCCGGCGGCGCCCGGATCGCCCTGGACACCTCCGGCCCCGCCCTGCTCGCCGCGCTCTCGGCCCGCCCCGACGTGGTCAAGCCGAACCGGGAGGAACTCGCCGAGGCCGTGGGCCGCCCGGTCGCCACCGTCGGCGACGCCGTGCGCGCGGCCGGGGAACTGCGCGAGCGCGGCGCCCAGCAGGTCCTCGCCAGCCTCGGCGCGGACGGGATGCTGCTGATCGCCGAGGAGGGCAGCTGGTTCGGCAGCGCACCGGTCGCCGCCGTCCGCAGCGACGTGGGAGCGGGCGACGCCTCGCTCGCGGGCTTCCTCGGAGCCGGTGGCACCGGCCCCGGGGCACTGGCGGCGGCCCTGGCGCACGGCGCCGCCGCCGTACAACTGCCGGGGAGCGTCATGCCGACCCCGGCCGATCTGGACCCGGCCGCCGTGGTCGTGACGGCGGACATCCCGCTCGAACGACCGCTGCGCGGTTGAGAACGGCCTCCTGCCGGAGGCACCCCGCCCGACCGTGTGGGACGGAACGGCGACCGATCCCGGGGGCAAGGGAACACTGTCAGGCACCAGTCGAAGGATCGACACGATGAGCGACACCAGCGGACTGATCACACCCGCACTCGTTGATCTCCACCTCGCCCCCGCGGACAAGAGCGAGGCTCTCCGCGCCCTCGCCCAGCGGCTGGTCGCCGAGGGCCGGGTCACCGACCTCGACGGCTTCCTCGCCGACGTGGCCGCCCGGGAGGCCCAGGCGCCGACCGGGATGGGAGACGGGATCGGCATCCCGCACTGCAGATCACCCCACGTGACCCGGCCGAGCCTGGCCTTCGGGCGCAGCACCAGGGGCGTGGACTTCGACGCCCCGGACGGCCGGCCCGCCGACCTGATCTTCATGATCGCGGCACCGGCCGGTGCGGACGACACCCACCTGCAGATCCTGGCCGCGCTGGCCGGTCGGCTGATGGATCCGGCCTTCACCGGCGCGCTGCGCGAGGCCGAGAGCCCGGCCGCGGTCGCGGCCCTGGTCAACGGGGAGGAAGTGCCGGCCGTCGCTCCGGTGGCGGCCGCCGCCCCTGAGCCGGACCCGGCTGTTGCCTCGGAAGCGCCCGGCGGCGGGCTGCGGCTGGTCGCGGTGACCTCCTGCCCGACCGGCATCGCCCACACCTACATGGCGGCCAAGGCCCTCGAACTGGCCGCCGCCCGGGCGGGCGTGGGGATCCGGGTCGAGACCCAGGGGTCGGCCGGGACGACGGTGCTGGCCCCCGAGGTGATCGCGGCCGCCGATGCGGTGATCTTCGCCCACGACGTCGAGGTCCGGGACCGCGCCCGCTTCGCCGGCAAGCCGACCGTCGACGTGGGCGTGAAGGCCGCCGTCAACCGCGCCGACGACCTGATCGCCCAGGCCGCCGGGCTGGTCGCCCGGGCCGGCAACGGAGCGAGCGCCGCCCCGGTCACCGCGGCGAGTGCGCAGACGGGCGAGCACTGGGCCCAGCGGCTGCGCAAGTACCTGATGACGGGCGTCAGTTACATGATCCCGTTCGTCGCGGCGGGCGGTCTGCTGATCGCCCTCGCCTTCGCCATCGGCGGCTACCGGATCGCCTCCGCGCCGTCCGTACTGGGCCATTTCGACTGGACCTCCTCGCACAGCTGGGCGGCGATGCTGTTCCAGACCGGCAAGACCTCCTTCGGCTTCCTGGTCCCGATCCTCTCCGGGTACATCGCCTGGGCGATCGCGGACCGGGCGGCACTGGCCGCCGGCATCGCGGGCGGCGCCGTCTCGGTGGCGGTCGGCGCGGGCTTCCTCGGCGGCATCGTGTCGGGCCTGGCGGCGGGCTTCCTGGTGCTGTGGATGATCCGCTGGAACGTGCCGCGCGCGATCAAGGGCATCATGCCGGTGGTGGTGATCCCGCTGCTGTCGGTGGCGGTGGTCGGCTTCCTGATGTTCGTGCTGGTCGGCTCGCCGATCGCCTCGGCGATGAACGGCCTGACCGACTGGCTGAACGGCCTCTCCGGCTCCAACGCGATCCTGCTCGGCGTACTGCTCGGCGCGATGATGGCCTTCGACATGGGCGGGCCGCTCAACAAGGTCGCCTACACCTTCGCCGCCGGTGCGCTCACCACCGCGGGCACCACCCCGGACGCGGGCAGCCTCAAGGTGATGGCCGCGGTGATGGCCGCCGGCATGACCCCGCCGCTGGGCATGGCCCTGGCCACCGTCGTCCGGCGGCGGCTGTTCACCCCCGAGGAGCGGGAGAACGGCAAGGCGGCCTGGGTGCTCGGCGCCTCGTTCATCACCGAGGGCGCGATCCCGTTCGCGGCCGCGGACCCGCTGCGGGTGATCCCGGCGAACATCGTCGGCAGCATGACCGCCGGCGGCCTGGTGATGGCCTTCGGCTCCACCCTGCGCGCCCCGCACGGGGGGATCTGGGTGCTCCCGCTGATCGGCAGCCCGTTCCTCTACCTGCTCGCGGTCGTGGCGGGCACGGTGGTCACCACGGCAGTGGTCGTGCTGCTCAAGGGGATGCGCAAGGACGCCGCCCCGGTGGCTCCGGGATCCCCGGTCGACGAGAAGGCGCTGGTCGGCGCCTGATCCGACGGCCGTCACCGGTCAGGGCGCCCGCTCGGTGGAGCGGGCGCCCCGGTCGTGTCCGGCGTCGGGTTTCCGTGCGGTCCGTCTTCGAACTCCGCCTTTCGGGGCGGGAGTTCGAAGACGGACCGGTGCGAGCCGGTCGGCTTGCGGGGCCCTCACCGGCCCGGGGTGAAGCCTCCCCAGACGGACGCGGCGCCGCCCGTCGACTGGGCGTCGACGCGGTAGCCGTCGCCGCCGGCCGGGCGCACGCCGGTGGCGTGGTTGAACTGGCAGGCGAACTCGTGCTGTCCCGCCGGTACCGTGCGTCCGGGCTTGAGGACCCAGCGGTAGACCAGGGCGCCGCCGGACTCCTGGACGGTGACGGTGAAGTCGTCGGGCGGCAGGGTCCGCCAGTTGCCGGTGTCCCGTACGTCGCCGGTCTGGGCGACGCGCAGCTCGACGGTGAGCGAGGTGAGCTGCTGGGTAGTCCTGAGGAGGAGGTTGTCCTGGCCCCAGTAGACGGTGCTGTGCGGGTCGATCGACCCCTCCGACCAGAGCGACCCGTTCTGGGCGCGGCTGGTGGCCGACGGAGTCGGGGTCGGGGTCGGGGTCGGGTGCGGGCTGGTCGGGGCGGCGGTGGGAGGGATCCGGGCCGGTGCCGGGGCGGTGGTGGCCGGGGGCTCCGACCGGGTCGGCGTCGGGGTGTCCGTGGGGGTGGCCGGAGCGGTGGTGGGCTCCGACTGAATCGGAAACGTGCCGATCCCCGCCATGGCGAGACCGCCGGTGGCCAGAATGCCGGCGGCGGCCAGGGCGGCGATCGCGGCCTTGGGCCACGACCTCAGGCCCGGGCGCGTGCGGTGGCGGCCGGCGGGACCGGCCGCACCGCGCTGGACGCGGGCCAGCATCCTCGCACGATCGGGCTGGTGGGCCTCGGCGGCCTCGCGCAGCTGTTGGGCGATGTGCTCGTTCACCGGCTCCTCCTTCCTGTCACCAGTTCGCCGACTGCTCCTGCGCCGAGGGCGCGTTGCAACTCGGCCATTCCCTTCGAGGTCTGACTCTTCACCGTACCGACCGATATGCCGAGCGCCGCCGCGGTGTCCTTCTCCGACAGGTCGAGGGCGTGGCGCAGTACCACACAGGCGCGCTTGCGGAACGGTAGCCGGTCCAGCGCCGCGCGGACATCGAGCACGGCCGCGACATCGGGCCCCGAGGTCTTCTCCGGGGTGCGGGACCAGAACAGCAGGACGCGGCGCCGCTCGCGGACCGCGCTGCGGATCCGGGCCCGGGCCATGTTGGCGACCACCCCGCGGGCATAGGCCAGCGGATGGTCGGCCGCGCGGAGCCGGTCCCAGCGTTGCCAGAGCGCGACCAGCGCGTCTGCGGCGATGTCGTCGGCCGCGTCCGTCTCGCCGGTCAAGAGGTGGGCGAGACGGGCGAGTTCGGCGTAGTGGCGTTCGAAGAAGTCGTTGAACTCCGCGGACGCATCATTGAACGCATCATCGAGGAGCATGCCCCGTGATCGCCCTCTCCGTGCAATGTGATCGTTAACAAGCGGCATGAGCCTAGCAGTGCTCCGATCCGGGGCGGGGTGGTGGTCACCCCGCCCGGCGACCACCGGCCGCCGGGCGAGCGGCGTGGTCAATGCCGGGCGAACTGGACGCGGGTCGGCTGGACGACGTCCGGTTTCACCGGGAGCGCATCGAGGGTCAGTTGCTCCCCGTAGATGTCGGTGACCCTGATCGCTCCGCCGCACCCGCTGCCGTCGGGGGAGAGGAAGTAGTTGTAGTCGGTGCGGGTCAGCTGCCGCCAGCCGCCTCCGGCCCGGACCTCCAGGGCCGCCACCGGGTTCCGGTGGCCGATCACCTGGATCCCGCACCACCACTGGGAGGAGCCGGGCTTGTACCGGATCGACATCGCGCCCGGCGCCGTGCCGGGGCTGAGCAGCGTCCAGGTGATCGGGAGACGGCCCACCGAGAGGTCCGCGAGCTTGCCGAAGGCCTCGTGGCTCAGGTCGAGCTGCCCGGGGGCGCAGGGCAGGGGGCACTCGTTGACGATCCGCACCGTGACGCTCGCCCCGTTGGCGGCGCGGACGAGCACGGACGCCCCGCACGCCCTGGACGTCTCGTAGTCGGTGAAGTTCATCGCCGCGATCATCATGTCGTCGGAGGGCCCGAACGAGCAGGCGCCGTTGCCGTCGGCGGCGTCGTAGGAGGTCGCGACGCCCTGGTAGCCCGCCCCGGGCTTGATCCGCCCGGCCAGGGCCGCCGCGGCCGGGGCGCTGCGGACACTGCTGCCGGTGGTGGCGGCGGAGGGGGGCGGGGTGGCTGTGGTGGCCGACGGCTTCGACGTGGGGGTGGTGGCCGACGGTGAGGGGGTCGCGGCGGCCGAGGGCGGAGGGGTGGTGGCCGACGGCGGCGCCGTCGCGGGCGCGGGATCCGCGGCCGGGGTGTCGGGCCGCGTGCTGGGCTGGGTGGCGGCCAGGGAAGCGGCGGCCGGCTCGGCGGAGGCGCCGCCGCCCCCGCTGCCCGGCAGCAGCGCGAAGGCCAGGAGGGCCGGCGCGCCGATCGCCACCAGCGCCAACGGTATGCCCAGGATCAGCCCACGCCCGCGGTTCCCCGGCGGGGCGGCGTGCCTCGTTGCCTTCATTCCAGTCCGTTCCGGTGGGTCGACTCGACGTTGCGCTGACCAGTGGTCGCCGGAGGCGGAGAAGGTTGCCGCTCCGGCGCAGGTTCTTTTTCGGGGCACCGTGGGCGTTCCCCCTCGGTGTCACCCGTCAGTTGCCGCCGGTGCGGAAGAGGTTGCCGCGCGGTCGGGAATTCTTCCGAGCGCGTCCGGGCTTGACGGTTGGGCAGGGGCCTGAACAAAATGCCGGTCCACGCATCAGCTGCACCTGATCGCGCCCGCGCCGACGCGTACTATGCCCGCTATGTCCACAGTTGCCGTGATTGCGGTTGTCGCGCTCGCCCTCCTGCACGTCTACATCCTGGTCCTGGAGATGGTCCTCTGGACCACTCCCCGGGCCCGGGCCTCCTTCGGGACGACCGAGGAGTTCGCGGTCTCGACCAAGGCGATGGCCGCCAACCAGGGCCTGTACAACGGCTTCCTGGCGGCCGGGCTGTTCTGGGGCGCCTTCGCCTCCGACCCGGTCGGGTTCCAGGTGCGGGTCTTCTTCGCCTCCTGCGTGGCGGTCGCCGGCATCTTCGGCGCCGTGACTGCCTCCCGGAAGATCCTCTTCGTGCAGACCGTGCCGGCCCTGGTCGTGCTCGTCCTGGTGCTGCTGGCCCACTGACCCCGGAACCGCCCGCCGAGGAGTGCCCCTCTCCCGAGGGGCATCCCTCCCGCATTCCCCACGCCCGGGTCACAGCTCCGTCCACCGGGCACCTGATCCCGCTGACAATCCGCTGGGAGGCCACCGCATCGGACGGCCGACCACCTCGGCGGCACCGGGGCGATCCGCACCCACGGGTCGTCCAGGGACTCGCCGTTCCCGCCGGGTCACGGACACGTGGCAGGGCGGGCGCGGTGTGGAGAACACCGCGCCCGCCCTGTGGCCCACGAGCCCCCGGCCGGGGTCAGGAACCGGCCCGGCGCTTGTTGTAGACGTCGAAGCCCACTGCTGCGAGCAGCACCAGGCCCTTGATCACCTGCTGGTAGTCGGTGCCGACCCCGACCAGCGACATGCCGTTGTTCAGCACGCCGAGCACCAGGCCGCCGATGATCGCGCCCAGCACGGTGCCCACGCCGCCGCTGGCGGAGGCACCGCCGATGAAGGCGGCGGCGATCGCCTCCAGCTCGAAGTTGATGCCGGCCTGCGGGGTGCCGGCGTTGAGCCGGGCGGCGAAGACCAGCCCGGCCAGGGCCGCGAGGACGCCCATGTTGGTGAAGGCGAGGAAGACGACCCGCTTGCTCTTCACCCCGGACAGCTTGGCCGCCGGCTCGTTGCCGCCGATGGCGTAGGTGTGCCGGCCGATGATCGAGTTGCGCATCAGGTAGCCGAAGCCGACCAGCAGGGCGCCGAGGATCAGCAGGACGATCGGCACGCCGTGGTAGCTGGCCAGCAGCAGGGTGAACACCAGCACGGCGGCCGTGATCACGGCGAGCTTGGCCAGGAACAGCCCGAGCGGAAGCACCTCCAGGCCGTACGACGCGGTCTGCCGCCGGCCGCGCAGCTCCTGGAGGACCGCGACGACCAGCACGGCGAGGCCGAGCAGCAGGGTGAGGTTGTGGTAGTTCGTCTGCGGGCCGACCTCGGGGAGGAAGCCGCTGCTGATGCTCTGGAAGCCCTTGGGGAACGGCGCCACCGACTGGCCCTGGAGCACGATCTGGGTGCCGCCGCGGAACAGCAGCATGCCCGCCAGGGTGACGATGAACGACGGGATGCCGAGGTAGGCGATCCAGAACCCCTGCCAGGCGCCGGCGAGCGCGCCGATCACCAGTGCGATGAGCATCGCCACGGGCCACGACACGTGGTGCTCGACCATCATCACCGCGGCGGCGGCCCCGACGAAGGCGGCGAGTGAGCCGACCGAGAGGTCGATGTGCCCGGCGATGATGACGATCATCATGCCGATCGCCAGGATGAGGATGTAGCCGTTCTGCTGGATCAGGTTGGTGATGTTGAGCGGCTGGAGCAGGATGCCGTCGGTCCAGATCTGGAACAGCAGCACGATCAGCGCGAGGGCGACCAGCATGCCGTACTGGCGTACGTTGCCGCGCAGCGCGCGGGCCAGGGCGGTGCCGATGGACGGGCTTCGGTCGGGCTCGCGGCCGCTCTGGGCGGAGTCCGGGGTGATCTCGGTCTGGGCCATGCCTTACACCTGCTCGTTTGTGGACGCGGTGCTCATGGTCATGAGCCGCATGAGGGATTCCTGGGTGGCGTCGGCGCGGGCGACCTCGCCGGTGATCCGGCCTTCGGTCATGGTGTAGATCCGGTCGCACAGGCCCAGGAGTTCGGGGAGTTCGGAGGAGATGACGAGCACGGCCTTGCCCTGGGCGGCCAGTTCGGCGATCACGGTGTAGATCTCCGCCTTGGCGCCGATGTCGATGCCGCGGGTGGGCTCGTCGAGGATCAGCACCTCGGGCTCGGAGAAGATCCACTTGCTGAGGACGACCTTCTGCTGGTTGCCACCGCTGAGCGTGCCGGTCCGGGTGAACACCGACGGGGCCTTGATGTTCATGGTCCGTCGGAACGACTCGGCGACCTTGGTCTCCTCGTGCCGGTCGACCCGGCCGTACCGGGCGACCTTGCCGAGCGCGCTCAGCGAGATGTTCCGGCTGATGTCGTCGATCAGGTTGAGGCCGAAGTGCTTGCGGTCCTCGGTGACGTACGCGATGCCGTGCCCGATCGCCTCCGGCACCGTCCGGGTGCGGATCTCCCGGCCGTGCAGCAGCACCCGCCCGCCGCTCCAACGCCCGTACGAGCGGCCGAAGACGCTCATCGCGAGCTCCGTGCGGCCGGCACCCATCAGGCCGGCGATGCCGACGATCTCGCCGCGTCGCACGTTCAGGGAGGCGTTGTCCACCACGGTGCGCTGCTGGTCGATCGGGTGCCGGACGGTCCAGTCCTCGATCTCGAAGGCGACCTCGCCGATGTCCGGGGTGCGCTCGGGGTAGCGGTGCTCCAGGTCACGGCCGACCATGCCGCGGATGATCCGGTCCTCGGAGATGCCCTCCGGGCCGATCTCGATGGTCTCGATGGTCCGGCCGTCGCGCAGGATGGTGACGGCGTCCGCGACCCGGGCGATCTCGTTCAGCTTGTGCGAGATGATGATGCAGGCGATGCCCTGCGCCTTGAGCTCCAGGATCAGGTCGAGCAGCTTGCGGCTGTCCTCGTCGTTCAGCGCGGCGGTCGGCTCGTCCAGGATGAGCAGCTTGACCTTCTTGGCCAGCGCCTTGGCGATCTCGACCAGTTGCTGCTTGCCCACGCCCAGGTCGGCGATCCGGGTGTGCGGGCTCTCCTCCAGGCCGACCTGCCGGAGCAGTTCGGCGGCGTGGGTGAGCGTCCGGTGCCAGCTGATCACGCCCCGGGTGGCGTGCTCGTTGCCCAGGAAGATGTTCTCGGCGACGGACAGGTACGGCACCAGGGCGAGCTCCTGGTGGATGATGACGATGCCGCGCTGCTCGCTGGCCCGGATGTCCTTGAACCGGCAGGGCTCGCCCTCGAAGAGGATCTCGCCCTCGTACCCGCCGTGCGGGTAGACCCCGCTGAGCACCTTCATCAGGGTGGACTTGCCGGCGCCGTTCTCACCGCAGATGGCGTGCACCTCGCCGGCGGCCACGGTCAGGTTGACCTCGGAGAGCGCCTTGACACCGGGGAACGATTTGCTGATCGACCGCATTTCGAGAACGGGTCCAGCCATGGTTGTGCGTCCGTATCGTTCGGGGCGGTGCGGTGGGGGATCCGTGGGGCGCCTGGGGGTTGCGCCCGGGCGCCGCCGCACCGCCGGTTCGGCGTGGGGCCCGTCGAGCGGGCCCCACCGGCTACTTGAGCTGGTCCGCGGTGTACTGGCCGCTGTCGACCAGGACCTTCTGGTAGTTGTCCTTGTCGACGCTGACCGGCTGGAGCAGCTGGGCCGGAACGACCTTCGTGCCGTTGTTGTACTGGGTGGTGTCGTTGACCTCGGGCTTCCCGCCGGTCAGCAGCGCGTCGCCCATCTGCACGGCGGCCTTGGCGAGCTGGCGGGTGTCCTTGTAGACGGTCTGGGTCTGCTCGCCCGCGATGATCGACTTCACCGAGGCCAGCTCGGCGTCCTGGCCCGTGACGACGGGCAGGGACTTGGCGGTGCCGTAGCCGACGCCCTTGAGCGAGGAGAGGATGCCGATCGAGATTCCGTCGTACGGCGAGAGCACGGCGTCGACGTGGGCGCTGGTGTAGGCCTTGCTGAGCAGGTTGTCCATCCGGGACTGGGCGAGGCCGCCGTCCCAGCGCAGCGTGGCGACCTGGTTGAAGTCGGTCTGGCCGCTCTGCACGACCAGCTTCTTCTGGTCGATGTACGGCTTGAGGACGCTCATCGCGCCGTTGAAGAAGAAGGTCGCGTTGTTGTCGTCCGGCGAGCCGGCGAAGAGCTCGATGTTGAACGGGCCCTTGCCGTCCTTGAGACCGAGCTTGTCGGCGATGTACCCGCCCTGGAGGACACCGACCTTGTAGTTGTCGAAGGTCGCGTAGTAGTCGACGTTCTGGGTGCCCCGGATCAGCCGGTCGTAGGAGATCACCGGAATGTGCGCGTCGGCGGCCTTCTGCAGCACGTTGGTGAGGGAGGAGCCGTCGATGGCGGCGATCACCAGCAGCTTGGCGCCCTTGGTGATCATGTTCTCGACCTGGGAGACCTGGTTCTCCACCACGTTGTCGCCGTACTGCAGGTCGGTCTTGTAGCCCTTGGCCTGGAAGTCCTTGACCATGTTGTTGCCGTCGTCGATCCAGCGTGCCGACGACTTGGTCGGCATCGCGATGCCGATGAGTCCGCCCTTGGCGTCACCCTTGGCGGCCCCGTCGCCGACTCCGTTGGAGCTCTGGCCGCAGGCCGCCAACGAGAGCGTCAGGCCGGCCGCGACGAGACCCGCTGAAAGCTTCCGCACGTGTTTCCTCCATGGTGATGGTCCGCGACCGGGGCAGCGCACCCCTGACTGGGCGACTGGGAGCGGTCGAGCGGCGCCGACCGGAGCGGTCCTTCACGCTGTGGTGCGTCGGGTGGTGGTAGCTCTGGCCTGGCGTGACATGAAGTGTTAACGCTAACAACCATGGCGTCAAGGGGGGTTAGATCACCGTTGGATCGCGATCCTCCATCGACCGCTCCGCAGGGGCGCTCGCCCTTGGTCGGGGGGCGCCTGGGGAGGTCGCGGGTGAACGTGGGGTGAACATCGAGTGGTCATCGTGGGGTGGCATCCTGGGCCGGGCTGCCCGCGACGGACGAGCCGCCGGAGCCGTCGGGTTCGGCCCGGCTGTACTCGGCGGCTGCCGCGTGGCGTCGGGGCATCAGGTCCCCCCGCTCGTGGGGGGTTGCCGGAACCGCGGACGGCGCGATGACGGCGCGAGGCAAGTCGATCGCCCCCTGTGTCGGCGGCGTGGACCGGACCGGTGTGGGGTGGGGGAGCGGGTGGGCGGCGCGTCGTGCGCGGGTGTTCGCCGCGTGGGGGCTCGCCGGTCGGGGTCCGGCGCGAGCGTTCGCCGGACGGCGGCGGCGCGTCGTGCCCCGCCGTCGTGAGCTCGGTTCCCGCTGGTCCCGCAGCTGTGGTGTGGCCGGACAGGCCCAGGGCCCCGCCGTACCCGCGGAGGCGGACGAAGGCCGTGATGAACCGCCATCCGGGTGCGGTCGCACCGGTGTCGGAGCGTGAGCGCTCGCCTTGATCATCGCCAAACTCCGTGCAGCGGTGGAGAGGTGACGGAGGGTCGAGGTTTCCGTTCCGGGTCGGCTCCTCCGCGGGTTCGACGTCCGGCGTGATGTGTCGAAGGTCTTGACGGGACACGGTCGGGGCGGGCACTGTCACCGGCCAGGAACCTCCATCTCCCGCCCCGGTCGCAAGCTGCTGTCGCGGGGCGGATTGTTAGCGCTCACTTTCCCCTTGGCCGCGCTCGACGATGAGCAGGGAGACACCATGAGTGACAACAACGGGACGACCCGGAGGCGCGGCGCGCTGCGCAGCCTCGCCCGGGCCGGGGCGGCGCTGGCCGTCCTCGTCGGCGCCCTCGCCGGCGCCACCGCGACGAGCGGTACGGCCCAGGCCGCCACCCAGGGGCCGTGCGACCTCTACGCCGCAGGCGGCACGCCCTGCGTGGCCGCGCACAGCACCACCCGTGCGCTCTACGGCAGTTACAGCGGGGCGCTGTACCAAGTCCGGCGCGCCTCGGACCAGGCGCTCCGGGACATCAAACCGCTGAGCGCCGGCGGCTACGCCGACGCCGCCGCACAGGACGCCTTCTGTGCGGGCACCACCTGCGTGATCACCGTGATCTACGACCAGAGCGGGCGGGGCAACCACCTCACCCAGGCACCCGGCGGCGGGGCCGCGCCCGGCCCGGACAACCTCGCGAACGCGACCCTGGCGCCCACCACGCTGAACGGCCACCGGGTGTACGGCGTGTACGTCGCGCCGGGCACCGGCTACCGCAACAACCACACCTCGGGCGTCGCCACCGGAGACCAGCCCGAGGGGATGTACGCGATCCTCGACGGCAGCCACTACAACGGCGGCTGCTGCTTCGACTACGGCAACGCCGAGACCAGCAGCAACGACACCGGCAACGGCCACATGGAGGCGATCTACTTCGGCAACATCAAGGTCTGGGGCTACGGCGCCGGCCCCGGCCCCTGGGTGATGGCCGACCTGGAGAACGGCCTGTTCTCCGGGGCCGACCCGCACTACAACGCCAACGACCCGACGGTGAACCACCGCTACCTGACGGCCATGGTCAAGGGCGCGCCCGACCAGTGGGCGATCCGGGCCGGCGACGCCCGGTCCGGCGGGCTGTCGACCTTCTATTCCGGGCCGCGCCCTAACGCCTCGGGCTACAACCCGATGCACAAGGAGGGAGCGATCATCCTCGGCATCGGCGGTGACAACAGCAAGAGCGCCCGCGGCACCTTCTACGAAGGCGTGATGACCTCCGGCTACCCGTCGGAGGCCACCGAGAACGCCGTCCAGGCCAACGTCGTCGCCGCCGGGTACGCCGACTCCCCGGCAGTCGGCACGGGGGCGCTGCGGGGCACCGGTTCGGGCAAGTGCCTGGACGTCCCCGGCGCCTCCACCACGCCCGGGGTACAGGCGCAGATCTACCGCTGCTCCGGCGCGGCGAACCAGACCTGGACCCGCACCGCCGGTGGACAGCTCACCGTGGACATCTCCGGCAGCACGCTGTGCCTGGACGCGTACGGCGGCGGGACGGCCGACGGCACCAAGGTGGTGACCTGGCCGTGCAACGGCGGGGCCAACCAGCAGTGGCAGGTCGGCTCCGACGGCAGCGTCACCGGCGTCCAGTCCGGCCGCTGCCTGGACGTAGCGGGGGCGCTCACCGCCGACGCCACACCCGTCCAGCTGTGGAGCTGCTGGGGCGGCGACAACCAGAAGTGGGCCCTCGGGTAGCGCTCACCCGGGTCGGCCCCGGCCCCGGCCCTTGCCCCTGGCCCCGGCTCCGCGAGCACGCGGAGCCGGGGCCAGGGGCGTGTCCTGCGGATCACCTCCGCCCGGCGTGATCCGAAAGACACGCTCCTGGGCTGCCGGGACGGCCATGAACGAGGGAACGGGCCGGTGCCAGGGCGACTGCCACGTGCACTCCGCCGCCTCGAACGGCGGGAGCTGACGCCGGGCCGGGTGCGCGAGGCCGTACCGCCCCGCACCGGCGCGGACACCGTCGAGGGGCGGGTCGGGGCGGCGGAAGCGCTCTTCGCCCGCGCCGAGGCCCGGGACGCCGAAGGCGCCGTGGCGGCCCTCACCGACCCGTTCCTCCTCGAACCGCGCCGGTGATCCGAGTGCGCTGCGTGCCGGACCGCTCGCCGGACGCGGTCGTCCGAGCGGAAGCGGGAGGATGAAGCGGGCAACCACCCCCGCGGATGAGGCGTGAGCGTTAACTTGGCGGTATTGGCACATGTCAGCGCCCTGAGGGACTGGTATGAAGAGAAACCACGGTTGAACCGAGGGTGACGGATTGGCCTGGACCTGGTCGCGTACTGTGGTCCACAGCCTAGGAGGGGACGACGAGTGGGAACCGACAGCACCGGGGCGGATCAGCGCCAGCCCGTGATGGCGGACGTGGCGAAACTGGCGGGTGTCTCCCACCAGACGGTGTCCCGGGTGCTCAACGGGGCCCCGCACGTACGGCCCGACACCCGGGACCGGGTGCTGGCCGCGATACGGGAGCTGGACTACCGGCCCAACTCCGCCGCCCGGGCCCTGGTCACCCGTCGGTCGCAGACCCTCGGGGTGGTCAGCTTCGACTCGACCCTCTACGGCCCCGCCTCGATGCTGGACGGCATCGAGCGGGCCGCGCGCAGCGCCGGGTACTTCGTGAGCGTGACCAGTCTGCGCTCGCTGGACGGCCGTTCGGTCCAGGAGGCCGTCGACCGGCTGCGTGACCAGGGGGTGGAGGGCGTCGTGGTGATAGCGCCGCAGACCTCCGCGGTCAGTGCGGTGTCCCGGCTCTCCAGCTCGGTGCCGCTGGTCGCGGTCGGTTCGGGCGACCAGACCCGGGTGCCCATGGTCTCGGTGGGCAATCGCTACGGTGCGGGAGAGGCGACCGGATACCTGCTGGACCTGGGCCACCGCACCGTGCACCACCTGGCGGGGCCGGCCAACTGGCTGGAGAGCCAGGACCGGGAGGAGGGTTGGCGCCTCACGCTGCAGGCGGCCGGGGCCCCCGTGCCGGAGGTGGAGCGGGGCGACTGGAGCGCCCGCTCGGGCTACCAGGCGGGGCTTCGGATCGCCCGGCTGCCCGACGTCACCGCGGTCTTCTGCGCCAACGACCACATGGCTCTCGGCCTGCTGCGGGCCTTCCACGAGGCCGGTCGGCACGTCCCGCAGGAGATCAGTGTGATCGGCTTCGACGACATTCCGGAGGCCGCCTACTTCACCCCGCCGCTGACCACGGTGCGGCAGGACTTCGGCGAGCTCGGCAGGCGGGCCTTGGAGCTGCTCGTCGGAGAGCTGGAGGGTGCCGTGTCCCCGCCGGCCCAGGTGCAGGTCTCCCCGGAACTGGTGCTGCGGCGCAGCGTGGGGCCGTCCGCCCGTCGTTGAGCCCGGTAGCCGGTAGCCGGTAGCCGGTAGCCGGTAGCCGCGTGCACCAGGCGGGTACCGGCCGGCCAGTGCCTGTCCGGCTCTTCGGCTCCACCCTGTCCACTCCCTTGACATGCAGTTTGTTAGCGCTAACAATCTCCGTGAGCGTTAACAACAGCTCCTTCCACTCCGTCGGCCGGGCCGCTGCATCCCGCTTCCGTGAGCCCGGCCGACGGCTTCGCGTTCCGCTGCCTCCCGAGGGTGGGGCAGCGGAATGAAGACTGTCGTCGGTGCGGCCCGCCCTGCCCCGGTCGAGGACCGCACCGGCGACAGTTCACAACCCAGGCTTCCCGTACGAAGGATGACCACGTGACAGTGACCCCTGCCGCCCACGACTCCGACCAGTACGTCGTCGGCGTCGACTTCGGCACCCTGTCCGGCCGCGCGGTGGTGGTCCGGGTCCGGGACGGCGAGGAGATGGGCACCGCCGTCCACGACTACCCGCACGCCGTCATCGAGCACGAACTGCCCGGCACCGGCCGCCCGCTTCCTCCCGACTGGGCGCTGCAGCACCCGGCGGACTGGCGCGAGGTGCTGCGCATCGCCGTCCCGGCCGCGCTCGCCGACGCCGGCGTCGACCCCGCCCGGGTCGTCGGCATCGCGACCGACTTCACCGCCTGCACCGTCCTTCCGGCGCTCGCCGACGGCACCCCGCTGGCCGAGACGCCCCAGTGGGCCGCCCGCCCGCACGCCTGGCCCAAGCTCTGGAAGCACCACGCCGCGCAGCCCCAGGCCGACCGCATCAACGAGCTGGCCCACGCCCGCGGCGAGAAGTGGATCTCCCGCTACGGTGGCCGGATCTCCGCCGAGTGGCAGTACGCCAAGGCGCTGCAGGTGCTGGAGGAGGACCCGGCCGTCTACGGCGCCTGCGAGCGCTGGATCGAGGCCGCCGACTGGATCGTCTGGCAGCTGACCGGCGCCGAGAGCCGCAACACCTGCACCGCCGGTTACAAGGGCATCCACCAGGACGGGAGTTACCCGACCGAGGACTACCTCGCCGCGCTCCACCCGGACTTCGCCGACTTCGCCCGCACCCGCCTGGAACACCCGTTGTCCCCGCTGGGCACCCGGGTGGGCTCGCTGACCGCCCGGGCGGCGGAGTGGACCGGACTCCCGGTCGGCACCGCAGTCGCCGCCGGCAACGTCGACGCCCACGTGGCGGCCCCGGCCGCCCGGGCCGTCGACGACGGCCAACTCCTCGCCATCATGGGCACCTCCACCTGCCACGTCGTCAACGGCGCGACCCTCGCCGATGTCCCCGGCATCTGCGGCGTGGTCCAGGACGGCATCGTCACCGGCTCCTACGGCTACGAGGCCGGCCAGAGCGCCGTCGGCGACATCTTCGCCTGGTGGCTGCGTCAGGGCGTGCCCGCCGACTACCTGGCCGAGGCGGAGGCGACCGGCGAGGACCTGCACCGGCTGCTCACCCGCAAGGCCGCCGCCCAACCCGTCGGCGGACACGGCCTGGTGGCGCTCGACTGGATGAACGGCAACCGCTCCACCCTGGTCGACCACCACCTCTCCGGAGTGATCGTCGGGCTCACCCTGGCCACCCGCCCCGAGGAGGTCTACCGGGCGCTGCTGGAGGCCACCGCCTTCGGCACCCGCGTCATCGTCGAGGCCCTGGAGCAGGGCGGCGTCCCGGTCACCGAGTTCATCGTCACCGGCGGCCTCAAGAAGAACGCCCTGCTGATGCAGATCTACGCCGACGTGCTGCGCCGCCCGGTCTCGGTCGCCGACTCGGAGCAGGGCCCGGCGCTCGGCTCGGCGATCCACGCCGCCGTCGCCGCCGGGGCCTACCCGGACGTCCGGACCGCGTCCGCCGCGATGGGCCGGGTGCAGAAGGACGCCTACCGGCCCGACCCGGCCGACGCCGACGCCTACGACCGCCTCTTCGCCGAATACCGGGCCCTGCACGACCACTTCGGCCTGGGCGCCGACAAGCTGCTGCACCGCCTGCGCGACATCCGCAACGCCGCCCTCACCACACCGAGCGAGGCCCTGTGAACGCGACCATCGACCTCATCCGCCGCCAGGTCAGCGACCTCCACGGCGAACTGGTCCGCTACAACCTGGTGGTCTGGACCGCCGGAAACGTGTCCGCCCGCGTCCCCGGCGAGGACCTGCTGGTCATCAAGCCCAGCGGCGTCTCCTACGACGACCTGTCGCCGGGGAACATGATCCTCTGCGACCTGGACGGCAAGGTCGTCGAGGGCGAGCACGCACCGTCCTCCGACACCGCCGCGCACGCCTACGTCTACCGCCACCTGCCCGAGGTCGGCGGAGTGGTGCACACCCACTCCACCTTCGCCTCTGCCTGGGCGGCGCGCGGCGAGGCCGTGCCCTGCGTCCTCACCGCGATGGCCGACGAGTTCGGCGCGGAGATCCCGGTCGGCCCGTTCGCCCTGATCGGCGACGACTCGATCGGCCGCGGCATCGTGGACACCCTCAAGGGCCACCGCTCGCCCGCCGTGCTGATGCAGAACCACGGCGTCTTCACCATCGGCAAGGACGCCAAGGCCGCCGTGAAGGCCGCCGTGATGTGCGAGGACGTGGCCCGCACCGTCCACCTCTCCCGCCAGCTCGGCGAACCCCTGCCGATCGCCCAGGCGGACATCGACAGCCTCAACCACCGCTACCAGAACGTCTACGGCCAGCCCCAGGCCCGGTAAGGAGCCCACCCCATGACCAAGCCACTCGAAGGCCGCCAGGTCTGGTTCCTGACCGGCAGCCAAGGGCTCTACGGCGAGGACACGCTGCGCCAGGTCGCGGAGCAGTCCCGGCAGATCGCCGAAGCCCTGAACCGTGAGTCGGCAGTGCCGGTCGAGGTGGTCTGGAAGCCCGTCCTGACGGACGCGGGCGCCATCCGCCGGATCTGCCTGGAGGCCAACTCCGCGGACGACTGCATCGGCCTGATCGCCTGGATGCACACCTTCTCCCCGGCGAAGATGTGGATCGCGGGGCTCGACGCCCTGCAGAAGCCGCTGCTCCACCTGCACACCCAGGCCAACGTCGACCTGCCCTGGCAGTCCATCGACATGGACTTCATGAACCTGAACCAGGCCGCCCACGGCGACCGCGAGTTCGGCTTCATCCAGTCCCGCCTCGGCGTGCCGCGCAAGACCGTCGCCGGGCACGTCACCGACCCCGCCGTCTCCGCCCGGGTCGGCTCCTGGGCCCGCGCCGCCGCCGGCCGCGCCGAGCTGCGCAGCCTCAAGCTCGCCCGCTTCGGCGACAACATGCGCGACGTCGCCGTCACCGAGGGCGACAAGGTCGAGGCCCAGCTCCGCTTCGGCGTCTCCGTCAACACCTACGGCGTCAACGACCTCGTCGCCGCCGTCGACGCCGCGGACGAGAACGACGTCACCGCCCTGGTCAAGGAGTACGAGGACAGCTACCGCCTCGCCCAGGCGCTGCGGGCCGGTGGGGAGCAGCACGAGTCGCTGCGCTACGCGGCCCGGATCGAGCTCGGTCTGCGCGGCTTCCTGGAGCAGGGCGGCTTCAAGGCCTTCACCACCAACTTCGAGGACCTCGGCGGGCTCCGCCAGCTCCCCGGCCTCGCGGTGCAGCGGCTGATGGCCGACGGCTACGGCTTCGGCGGAGAGGGCGACTGGAAGACCTCCACCCTGCTGCGCACCCTCAAGGTGACCTCCGCCGGGCTCGCCGGCGGCACCTCCTTCATGGAGGACTACACCTACCACCTGGAGTCCGGCCGTGAGCTGATCCTCGGCGCGCACATGCTGGAGGTCTGCCCGAGCATCGCCGCCGGCACCCCGTCCTGCGAGATCCACCCGCTGTCCATCGGCGGGCGCGAGGACCCGGTCCGCCTGGTCTTCGACGCCGAGCCCGGCCCGGCGGTCGTGGTCGGCCTCGCGGACCTCGGCGACCGGTTCCGGCTGGTCGCCAACGAGGTGGACGTCGTCGCGCCGCCGGAGCCGCTGCCCCACCTGCCGGTCGCCCGCGCGGTCTGGAAGCCGCGCCCGGACCTGCGCACCTCCACCGAGGCCTGGCTGACGGCCGGTGCCCCGCACCACACCGTGCTCTCCAGCGCGGTCGGCGCCGAGGAGCTGGAGGACCTCGCCGAGATGCTCGCCGTGGAGCTGCTGGTGATCGACGACGACACCACCATCCGCCGGTTCACCAAGGAACTGCGCTGGAACCAGGCCTACCACCGTCTGGCCCAGGGGTTCTGAGCCCCGTGGCCAGGCCCCTCGACGCCCGCCGCCCCGCCGGCGGGCGTCGCCCGTTTCCCCACGGGCCCCGCAAGGAACGGAGCAACCCCGTGTCGAAAGACGCACTCGTGTCCCCGGGAGAGCTGACGGTCTCCCAGGGAGTCGCCGCGACCCTGCCGGACGGGCGGTCCGTCACCCGCTGGACCATCGGCTCGCCCTCCGGCGTGCGGGCGGAGGTGCTCAGCCTGGGCGCCCGCCTCCAGGCCCTGCACGTACCGGACCGGGACGGGCGGCGGGCGAACGTCGTCCTCGGCTGCGAGCGGGTCGGTGACCTGCTCGGGGAGGGTGCGTACTTCGGCGCGACGGTCGGCCGCTACGCCAACCGGATCGCCGACGGCGTCCTGCCGCTCGACGGCACGACGCACCGGCTCACCACCCAGTCGACCGGCCACACCCTGCACGGCGGACGGGACGGCTTCGCCACCCGGCTCTGGGACGGCGTGCCGGTCCGGGAGGGCCGACGGGCCGGAGTGCGGCTGCGCCTGCACAGCCCCGACGGCGACCAGGGGTTCCCCGGAGCGCTCACCGTCGAGGTGACGTACCTGCTGGACCCGGCCGGTCGGCTGTGGATCGGCTACCGGGCGACCACGGACGCGCCGACGGTGGTCAACCTCACCAACCACACCTACTTCAACCTGGCCGGTGAGGGCAACGGCACGGTGCTCGACCACCTGCTGCGCGTCGAGGCCCGCGGCTACCTCCCGGTGGACGCCGAGCTGATCCCGATCGGGCCCGTCGCGCGCGTCCTGGGCACGCCCTTCGACCTGAGCGAGGACCGCCGGATCGGGGACCGGGTCGTCGACGGGGACCAGCAGATCCGCCGGGCCGGAGCCGGCTTCGACCACAACTGGGTGCTGGACGGGAACGGGTTCCGGCGGGTCGCCGCCCTGAGCCACCCCGCCAGCGGTCGGCGGGTCGAGTGCCTGACGACGGAACCGGGGCTGCAGGTCTACACCGGCAACCACTTCGACGGCACGCTGAGCGGCCCCTCCGGCCGCCCGTACCACGCGTACGCGGGCGTCGCGCTGGAGACCCAGCACTTCCCGGACTCGCCCCACCACCCCGAGTACCCCTCCACCGTCCTGCGCCCGGGGGAGGAGTTCCGCTCGATGACGGTGTACTGCTTCTCGGCGGAGTAGCGGAGCAGCGACCGAGCGGAGAGCGGGGGGCGGTGGGCCCGGCGGGGCCCACCGCCCCCTTCGCGTCCGGTCTGCGACTCTTCAGGCCGTGACTTCAGGCCGTGACGAAGACCCGCACGTCCCAGGCGCCGAGGGAGACCGACCCGCGGGCGGGCACCGAGGCGCCGCCCAGCACATCGGTCAGGTCCACCGGAGCCTGGGCCCGGGCGGGCTGCCAGCTCCAGTTGTGCACCACGTGGACGCGGCGTCCGTCGGGGGCCGTCCCGGTGGTCGCGGTGACGGAGGCGGGCAGGTCGCGCCAGCCGCCGGCGGGGGCGGGGGCCAGCCAGGCGGCCAGCGCCCGGGCCAGGTCGCGTCCGGGCACGGTGCCGACGGTGGTCACCCGGCCCGCGCCGTGGGCGCGGGTGGTGACGGCGGGCCAGCGGCCGAAGTGGGGGTGCTCGTAGCCGGCCAGCACGGTGGCGTCGGTGGCCGTGAGGCCCTCGACCCAGCGGGTCGCGGTGGCGCCCGTCGTCAGGTCCAGCGGGCTGCCGGGGGCGGTGCGCAGCGGGAGGTCCGCGGTCAGGTTGCTGAACTCGTCGTACCGGACGCCCGCGGCGGCCGTCAGCCGTGGCGGGGCGGTCTCGTGGCGGGCGCGGGCCTCGTGGTCGGCGTAGCCGGTGCGGGGGCCGAGTACGAGGTGGCCGCCGGCCTCGGCGTAGGCGGCGAACCAGTCGAGCAGGGAGTCCTCGGCGAGGTAGAGGCCGGGGACGACCAGCACGGGGTGACGCCGGGCGGCCTCGTCGGGTGACGGGCCCCCGCGCTCGCCCCGGGCGTCGTGCAGCCGGCGGGCGTGCAGGATGCGCACCTGGCGGCCGGCCTCGAAGGCGCCGCGGTAGAAGGGGTCGAAGATGCGGTGGTAGGAGGTCGGGTCCGGGGCGCCGTCCGGTTTCGCCAGCGGCGGGTACTTCTGCATCAGCCACTTGCTGGGCATCGAGTAGACCAACGCGATGTCGGCGTCCGGCTCGATCCCGGCGACCAACGGCCCGGCGGTCTCGAACTCGGCACCGAGCCCGGCGAGTTCGGCGTAGACCCGGCCGGGCTTGCCGCTGTGCGGCAGGATCCCGCCCCAGTACGTCTCGGCGCCGAAGTGCAGGGTGTGCCAGTGCCAGTACTCGATCATCCGGGCGCCGCGCGAGACGAGTGCCCAGGCGGCCTGGCGCCACTGGCCGTCGAAGGCCGGGTGGTTCTCCGAAGTGCCGCTGATGGCCTGGGCGTTGGTCTCGGTGACGAGGAAGGGCTCCTGGCGGGAGGAGAAGATCCGGTCGGCGCTCTGGTACAGGGCCCACACGCCGGTGCTCTTCCACCACTGCTCGTGGTCGTCGGGGGTGGGGTCGGGCAGGGTGAGGGCGTCCTGCATGTCGTAGTACGGGTTCCCTGCGGTGATGTCCAGGGCGTCGGTGATCTCGTCGTCCTCCATCGCGGGGTGGTTGTAGGCGAGGCAGGTGGTGACGAACTGGTCGGGGCGGGCGTACTCGCGGGTGATCGCGGCCTGCCAGGCGATGAACTCGGTGGTCTGGCGGGCCTGGAACGCCCGCCAGGCGACGTCGTACTGCGGCTGCTGGTTGTCGTCCGGCCGCCACAGGTCGGCCCAGGTGGAGAGCCGGTGCGACCAGTAGACCAGGCCCCACTCGCGGTTGAGGGTCTCCACGTCGCCGTAGGTGTGGCGCAGGTGGTCGACGAAGCGCTGGAAGACGCCCTCGTTGAGGGGCAGGCGCAGGCCGGGCTCGTTGTCGACCTGGAAGCCGATGACGGCCGGGTGTGCGGCGTGGCGGCCGAGGATCGCCCGGGTGACGCGTTCGGCGTGGTGGCGGAAGGCCGGGTGGGAGAAGTCGGCCTCCTGGCGGCCGCCCCAGCCCGTGGGTCGGCCGGTCGCCCGGTCGCCGGCGGTCTCGGGGTACTGGCGGGCCAGCCACGGCGGCACGGCGTAGGTGGGGGTGCCGAGGACGACGGCGATGCCGCGCTCGTGGGCGCCGTCGAGGACGGGGGTGAGCCAGTCCAGCTCGAACCGGCCGTTCTCGGGCTCCCAGGTCGACCAGACGGACTCGCCGACCCGGATGACGGTGAACTTCGCCGCCGCCATCAGGTCGAGGTCTTCCTTGAGCCGCGGGTACGGCTGGTACTCGTGGTAGTAGGCGGCGCCGAACAGGACGCGCGGGGGCAGCGGGAACACGGGTGCACCTCTGGGCGTGAGGAGGCCCCGGACAGGCCCTGGCGGCAGCCGGGACGGGTTCGGTCAGGAGGCGGTGCCGGTCGTCGAGTCAGCGGTGTGGGGCCGGGGCGGTGCTTTCGCGGATGATCAGTTCGGGTGCCATCAGGTGGAGTCGGTCCTCGGGCTCGTCGCCTGCGGCGGTGGCGGTGATCCTCGCCATGACCTGGTCGACGGCGACCTGTCCGAGGTCCTTCTTCGGGCTGGTCACGGAGGTGAGGCGGGGGGAGTGCTGTTCGGCCATCGGGTCGGGGCAGAGGGCGATGACGGAGGTGTCCTCCGGTACGGTCCGTCCGGCGGCGCGCAGCAGGCTGAGCAGGGGGCCGATCGCGGCCTCGTTCTGCACGACGAACCCGGTGGTGTCCGGGCGGTCGGCGAGGATGCGGGCGAGGGTGCCGGCGGTGCTCTCGTAGGTGCCCTCGCAGGGCCGGTGGAGGAAGCGCAGTTCCCGCTGCCGGGCGCGGGTGCGGAAGCCGTTCAGGGTGCGCTCGGCGTATCCGGCGTGCCGTTGGTAGACGGCGGTGCTGTAGCCGATGAAGGCGGTGTCGCGGTGGCCGAGGTCGGCGAGGTGGTCGGCGCACAGAGCGCCGGCGGTGGTGAAGTCGTGGTCGACGCAGGAGAGTCCGGCGGGGTCGTCGGGCAGGCCGATGAGTGCGGCCGGGATGTTCTGGGTGCGGAGGACGGGGATGCGGTCGTCGTCGAGGCGGACGTCCATGAGGATGACGCCGTCGGCGAGTCCGGTGGCGGCGACCCGGCGGACGCCTTCGGGGCCTTCGTCGTTGGTGAGCAGCAGGACGTCGTAGCCGTGTTCGCGGGCCGCGACGGTGACCGCGATGGCGATCTCCATCATCGTGGGCACGTGCACCTCGGGGTGGAGCGGCACCACCAGGGCGATGATGTGGGAGCGTTTTCCGGCGAGGGCGCGGGCTCCGGCGTTGGGGTGGTAGCCGAGGGTGGTGACGGCTTGTTCGATGCGGAGCCTGGTCTCGTCGGAGATGGGGCGTTTGCCGCTGAGGGCGTAGCTGACCGTGCTGGACGAGACGCCGGCGTGCCTGGCCACATCGGCGAGTGTCACCATGGTTGTGCTTCCTTCGTGTCGGTTCCGGTGGGAGCGGTCCCGGTCGTGCGACGGAGAGGGCCCGGGGACGGGACCGCTCCGGTCCGTGGGGCCGGTCTGGCCCGGCACGGACGGCTCAGCCCTTGATCGCGCCGGTGGGGACACCGGTACGCGGGTGCTTCTGCACGAACGGGTACACGATCACCAGTGGTACCAGGGTGAGGACCACGACCGCCATCCGGTACCCGGTCGGGCAGCAGGGCGCCGCAACGGCGGTGACGGCTGAGGGCGTTGACGTCGTCGCGCAGTCCCTGCGGCCAGGTCGCCCGGGTTGCGGATCCTGCGGTCCGACCGGATCGCACAGTGGCGCGGCTCCTCTCCGCCGAAGTGTCGAAGCGCTTGAATGTTTCGGCGAGACTAACGACGTGTCACCAGTTGAGCAAGAGGCCGAACAAAAGAAGAATCCGGTGTTTCGCAGGGCAGTTGACAGGTCCGTACGGGTCGTGTCAGCGTCGAGGCGCTTCGACTTGTGACCACCGGACCCGGCCCGCCCGAGGGGTATTCCACGCGAGCTCCGGGAACTCGCCGCCTGCCGTCCCGAGCCGACGGGCCCGGCGGACTTCGACGTGGTGACCGCACCGCCGCGACCCGTGCCCGAACTCCCAGAGACCCCGTGAGGCGACGTGAGTACCCTGGACTTCCCGGAACTGCCCCCGGGCTTCCGCTTCGGCGCGGCCACCGCCGCCTACCAGATCGAGGGCGCCCACGACGAGGACGGCCGGGGCCCGTCCATCTGGGACACCTTCAGCCACACCCCGGGCCGTACCCTCGGCGGCGCCACCGGCGACACCGCCTGCGACCACTACCACCGCTACCCCGAGGACGTCGCCCTGCTCCGCGGGCTCGGCGTCGACGGCTACCGCTTCTCGATCTCCTGGCCGCGCCTGCTGCCGAAGGGCAGCGGGCCGGTCAACGCGAAGGGCCTGGACTTCTACGACCGGCTGATCGACGAACTGCTGGCCGCCGGCATCGCACCCGCCGCCACGCTCTACCACTGGGACCTGCCGCAGGCCCTGGAGGACCGCGGTGGCTGGCGGGTCCGCGAGACGGCCGAGGCCTTCGCCGAGTACGCGAACGTCGCCGGCGACCGCTTCGGAGACCGGATCGAGCGCTGGATCACCCTGAACGAGCCGTTCTGCTCGGCCTTCGTCGGCTACGCCGAGGGCCGGCACGCGCCCGGCGCCCGGGAGGGCCGCGGGGCCCTGGCGGCCGCCCACCACCTGCTGGTCGGCCACGGACTGGCCGTCCGGGAACTGCGGGCCGCCGGTGCCCGCGAGGTCGGCATCACGCTCAACCTCGACCGCCTGCACGCCGCCTCCGACCGTCCCGAGGACCTCGCCGCCCTGCGCCGGGCAGAAGTCCTGCACAACGAGGCCTGGACCGAGCCGCTGTTCGCCGGGCGCTACCCCGGGTACGAGGCCGAGACCTGGGAAGGCCTGGCCGACGGCCCCTGGCGGCAGCCGGGAGACCTGCAACTGATCGGCGCGCCACTGGACTTCGTCGGCATCAACTTCTACCGGCCGGTCACCGTCGAGGCCGCCCCGCACCGCGCGGCCGACCCCGGACTGCGCACCGCCACGGACATCGGCGTCGCCGAGTCGAACCCGTACGGCACCCGGTTCACCACCATGGGCTGGCCCGTCGTCCCGTCCGCGTTCACCGAACTGCTCGTCGACCTGGACGCCCGCTACCCGCAGCTCCCGCCGCTCTGGATCACCGAGAACGGCTCCGCCGAGGCCGACAGCCTCACCCCCGACGGCCGCGTCCACGACACCGAACGGATCGCCTACCTGGCGGGCCACCTCGCCGCCGTCGCCGACGCCGTCGCGGCCGACGTCGACGTGCGCGGCTACTACGTCTGGTCCCTGCTGGACAACTTCGAGTGGGCGCGCGGCTACGAGCAGCGGTTCGGCCTGGTCCGCGTCGACTACGACACTCTGACCCGTACCCCGAAGGACAGCTATGACTGGTTCCGGGGTCTGATCACCGCGCATCGTGCGCGGACGGAGGAACCTGTCCGATGAAGTTCACCGACGGCTACTGGTTGATGCGCCCTGGCGTCACGGCGCGGTATGCCACCGAGGTCGCCGACGTCCGCACCGGCGAGGGCCGGATGACCCTCTACGCGCCCGTCAGACACGTGCGTGGTCGTGGTGACACGCTCAACAGCCCGCTGTTGACCGTCGAGTGCTGGTCGCCGGCCGAGGGCGTGATCGGAGTGCGTGCGACGCATCACGCCGGCTCGGTGCGGCGCGGACCGGAGTTCGCGCTGCCCGGTGCCGAGGAGGGCAGTGGGAAGGTGCGCCGGGACGGCGACGTCGTGGAGCTGTCCGCCGGTGAGTTGACGTTGCGGGTCGACGTTGCTGAGCCGTGGCGGTTGGAGTTCGTCGCGGGCGGCCGGGTGCTGACCTCGGTGGGGGAGCGGGGGACGGGTTTCGTCACCGACGCCGAGGGCCGGCACCACATGCTCGGCCAGTTGTCCCTGGGGGTGGGGGAGCTGGTGTACGGCCTGGGGGAGCGGTTCACGCCGTTCGTGCGCAACGGCCAGGTGGTGGACATGTGGCAGGCGGACGGTGGTACGAGCAGTGAGCAGGCGTACAAGAACGTCCCGTTCCATCTGACGAACCGGGGTTACGGCGTCTTCGTGAACCATCCGGGCAAGGTCGGTTACGAGGTCGGCTCGGAGTCGGTGGGCCGGGTGCAGTTCAGCGTCGAGGACCAGTCGCTGGAGTACTTCGTCGTCCACGGCCCGACCCCCAAGCAGGTCCTGGAGCGCTACACGGCGCTCACCGGCCGCCCCGCGCTGCCGCCGGCGTGGGCGCTCGGCCTGTGGCTCACCACCTCCTTCACCACGGACTACGACGAGGCCACCGTCAACCGCTTCGTCGGGGGGATGGCCGAGCGCGGCATCCCGCTCAGTGTCTTCCACTTCGACTGCTTCTGGATGCGCGGGTACCAGTGGAGCGACTTCCGCTGGGACGAGGAGACGTTCCCGGATCCGGCGGGGATGCTGGCGCGGCTCAAGGAGCAGGGCCTGCGGGTGTGCCTGTGGATCAATCCGTACATCGCGCAGAAGTCGGAGCTGTTCGCCGAGGGCATGCGCGAGGGCTACCTCGTGCGGCGGGCGGACGGCAGTGTGTGGCAGTGGGACCTGTGGCAGCCGGGGATGGCGCTGGTGGACTTCACCAACCCCGCCGCCACCGCCTGGTACCTCGGCAGGCTGCGCGCCCTGCTGGATGTGGGGGTGGACTGCTTCAAGACGGACTTCGGCGAGCGCATCCCCACCGATGTGGTGTGGCACGACGGCTCCGATCCGGAGCGGATGCACAACTACTACACCCAGCTGTACAACCGGGCGGTGTTCGGGCTGCTGCGCGAGGTGCGCGGCGAGGGGGAGGCGATGCTGTTCGCCCGCTCCGCGACCGCGGGCGGGCAGCAGTTCCCGGTGCACTGGGGCGGCGACTGCGAGTCGCACTTCAACGCGATGGCGGAGTCGCTGCGCGGGGGCCTGTCCCTGGGCCTGTCCGGCTTCGGGTTCTGGAGCCACGACATCGGCGGCTTCGAGGGCACCCCGACACCGGCGGTGTTCAAGCGCTGGACGCAGTTCGGCCTGCTCTCCTCGCACAGCCGGCTGCACGGCAGCAAGTCCTACCGGGTGCCGTGGGACTTCGGCGACGAGGCGGTGGAGGTCACGCGTGAGTTCACCCTCCTCAAGCACCGCCTGGCGCCCTACCTCCAGCGCGCGGCCCAGCAGGCCCACGCCACCGGGACCCCGGTGATGCGCGCGATGGTGCTGGAGTTCCCCGACGACCCGGCCGCGGCCACCCTCGACCGGCAGTACCTGCTCGGCGACGACCTGCTCGTCGCCCCGGTCTTCACCGAGGACGGCACCGTCGACTACTACGTACCCGAGGGCACCTGGACCAACATCCTGACCGGCGACCAGGTCACCGGCCCGCGCTGGGTGCGCGAACAGCACGACTTCCACACCCTGCCACTGCTCGCCCGCCCCGACTCCGTCATCCCGCTCGGCGCCGACGACCAGCACCCGCTCTCCCCCTGGGCCGAAAACGTCGAACTACGCGTCCACGCCTTCACCGACGGCACCGAGACCACCGTCGTGATCCCGCACTCCGACGGCCCCGGCGACAGCGCCCGCTTCCAACTGCGCCGCAGCGGCGACCGCCTCCGGGTGACCACCGACAGCCCGCACCCCTGGCAGCTGCGGATCGGCGGCCCGGACGGCGTCCTGCACGTCCACCCGGCCGGCACCCGGGAAGCCGAACTGCCCTACCCGGCCTGACAACCGGCCACCCCACACCCACCCCACAGCCGGAAGCACCCATGGAGAGCCGCACCAAGCGCCGCCTGACGCCCGGTGAACTCGACGCCCTGCTGCGCGACTCGGCCGGCACCGGGTGCCGACTGGAACACGAGCTGACCGACGGCTGGTTCAACACCGCCTACCGCGTCCGGCTGGACGACGGCCGACCCGCCGTCGTCAAGCTCGCCCCGTCGTCCGACGCACCGGTTCTGCGCCACGAGCGGGGCATCCTCGGGACGGAGGCAATGGTCTACCGGCGGCTCGCCGCGCTTCCGGACGGCGCCGTCCCGGCGCCCGAACTGCTGCACGCCGGACAGGAGTTCATCATCCTGTCGGTGTTGGAGGGAAAGCCCTGGGACCAGGTGGGCAGGCACCTGTCGCCCGGTACCGAGCCGGCGCTGCGCCGCGAGCTGGGCGGGATCACCGCCCGCCTGCACACCGTGGCCCCGGCGGACGGGCGCTTCGGCTACCCGGCCGACGCGTCCGGCCTGTCCGCCGCCGACTGGCACACGGCCTTCACCGCCATGGTCGAGGCCCTCCTCGACGATGCCGAGCGGTGGCGCTCACCGCTGGACGTACGGCCGTCGGAGCTCCGCACGATGGTGTCGGAGGGCGGCCATGCCCTGGCGGCGGTCACCGAACCCCGTCTCGTCCACTTCGACCTGTGGCCGGGCAACATCTTCGTCCACCCGGGCGACGGGGCGGGGCGGGCCCGGATCACCGGCGTGATCGACCACGAGCGCGCGTTCTGGGGCGACCCGGCCGCCGAACTGGTCTCGCTGGCCTTCGGCGGCGACGCCGGCCCGGACGGCGACTTCGCCGCCGGCTACACCGAAGCCGGCGGCGACCTCGACTTCACCCCCGCCCTGAACCACCGGCTGGCGCTCTACCGGCTCTACCTGGCCCTGCTGCTCGTCGTGGAGTGCGCCCCGCGCGGTTACGGCGGGGACCACCTCGCCTTCTGCCACCGGATGCTCGCCGACGCCGTCGCCGGGCTCCGGGCGCTGGGATAGCGACGACGACCACGGGCACCGGCAACCGGGCGTCGTCCACCCACATCCAGCCGCCACGTGAACAGAGGAACCACCCATGTCCTACAGCATCCGCGCGGGAGGCCTGGAACGGCACACCGCCGCCGAGGTCCTTCGCATCGAGCCCTGGGGACCGGACGCCCTCCGGGTGCGCGCCGCGTCCGGGACCATCGATCCCGCCGCCCCCGGCGCGCTGGAGGCCCCCTCGTCATGCCCGCAGGCCGAAGTCTCCGTCTCGGACGACGGCCGTGCCCGCCTGGTCAACGGCCGCATCGCCGTCGAGGCCTCGGCGGACGGCCGACTGAGGTTCCACCACGCCGGATCGGGCCGCGAACTCCTCGCCGAGCGGAGCCCGCACACCCACCACGCCGGATCCCGCGTCCACGCGGCGGGCGGCCGGACGCAACAGTCCTTCGAGGCCTACGACGGCGAACGGCTGCACGGCCTGGGGCAGCACCTGCACGGACGCCTGGACCAGAAGGGCTGTGTGATCGACCTCGTCCAGGCCAACACCGTGGCGGCCGTCCCCTTCCTGCACTCCTCGCGCGGCTACGGACTGCTCTGGAACAACCCCGCCACCGGCCGGGTCGAACTGGGTGCCGACACCACCCGGTGGACCGCCGACGGCGGCGGGCGCATCGACTACTGGATCACCGCCGGTGACACCCCGGCCCGGATCCTGGACGCCTACACCCGGGCCACCGGCCGTCCGCCCCTGCTGCCCGAATGGGCGTCGGGCTTCTGGCAGTCGAAACTGCGCTACCGCACCCAGGACGAACTCCTCTCCGTGGCCCGGGAGTACAAGGCACGCGGACTTCCGCTGTCCGTCATCGTCTGCGACTTCTTCCACTGGCCGAGGATGGGCGACTGGCGTTTCGAGGAGAGCGAGTGGCCCGACCCCGCCACCATGGTCGAGGAGTTGTCGGGCCTGGGAGCGAAGCTGGCCGTCTCGGTGTGGCCCACTGTCGAGCCCGGAAGCGACGCGTACGACGGGCTCCGCTCGGCCGGGCACCTGGTACGGGACGCGGGCGGCGGCCTGCTGACCTTCCCGTGGCCGTCCCGGCACGGCGGGCAGGCGCTGATCCGCCCGATGGCGTACTACGACGCCACCCACCCCGGAGCCCGCGCCGAACTGTGGCGGCGGCTGAACGACAACTACCGCTCGCTGGGGGTGGCGTGCTTCTGGTTGGACGCCTGCGAGCCCGACGTGCCCCCGGGCATCGCCGAGCGCGCCGTCTACGCGGCCGGGCCGGCCGCCGAGGCCGCGAACCTCTACCCGCTGGAGCACGTCCGTGCGGTGGCCGAAGGCCTGCGCGCGGTGGGCGAGGACCGGCCGCTGTCGCTGGTCCGCTCGGTGTGGGCGGGCAGCCAGCGCTACGGGGCCCTGCTGTGGTCCGGTGACATCCCCACGACCTTCGACTCCCTCGGGCGCCAGATCAGGGCGGGGCTGAACGTCGCGATGAGCGGCATCCCCTGGTGGAACACCGACATCGGCGGCTTCTTCGGCGGTGACCCGGACGACCCGGCGTACCGTGAGCTGCTGATCCGGTGGTTCCAGTACGGCACGTTCAGCCCGGTCATGCGGCTGCACGGGGACCGCGTACCCAACTACCCGGCCTTCGCCACGGACATGACCGGCGGGCCGAACGAGGTCTGGTCGTACGGGGAGGAGGCGTACGGCATCCTCCGCGAGCACCTCCTGCTGCGCGAGCGCCTGCGCCCGTACCTGCACGCCCGGTCCGAGGATGCCCACCGCACCGGCGCCCCGCCCATGCGTCCGCTGTTCTTCGACTTCCCCGAGGACGAGCGCGCCTGGGAGGTGGACGACCAGTTCCTGCTCGGCCCCGACCTGCTGGTGGCACCGGTGTACGAGGCGGGCGTCCGGGCCCGCCGGGTGTACCTGCCGTCCGGCACCCGTTGGCGCGACCCGGCCACCGGCGGTGTGCTGGAGGGCGGAACGACGCTCGACGCCGCGGCTCCCTTGGAGCGCATCCCGGTCTTCGTACGGGAAGGCGCCGACGTCGCGGCCCGGTTGACATCCTCTGAAGCCTGAGGAAGGAAGGAACGGTCGTGCCGTCCCTCCCCCGCCGCGCGGTGCGCCTTCGTCGACCTCTTCATCGCCTCCCGGAGGTCGGCGGCTGGGCCTGGGCCTCGATCACAAGCGCCTGGCCGGGACGGTTGGCCAGGCCCGGGGCGGCCAGGCCGACCCGGGCCAGGTACCGGCCGGTCAGGGTGAGCGGGTCGGCCCGTCGTGCCCAGGCGGGCCAGGTGTGTTCGGAGGAGGAGAGCTCGGGGCGCACCCGCAGGGCGTAGCGGGTCTCGGGCTCCAGGCCCGGGAGGCGTACGGGTGCGCCGTTCTCGGCGACGGAGGTCTCCAGTTGGACGTACGCGAAGACGGCGTGGGCTTGGTCCCGCGAGACGACGCCGTGGACCCAGGCCGCCGGGTCGGGGTGGTCGGTGCGGACGACGTCGCCGCCGTGGAGAAGCGGCCGCAGCTGCTTGTAGGCGCCGATCCACGCGGCCAGCGCGGCCAGGTCCTCCTGCGGCCAGCCGGAGATGTCGGACTCGATGCCGGCGTGACCGAACAGGGCGGTGGCGCAGCGGAAGGCGAGGGCGGTGTCGCGGTGGCTGATGTGGGCGGGGGAGGAGCCGACGTGGGAGCCGATCAGCTCGTAGGGCAGGAGCAGGCTGGTCCAGCGCTGGATGGCCTGGCGTTCGATCGGGTCGATGTTGTCCGATCCCCAGATCCGGTCGGTGCGTTCGAGGATGCCGAGGTCGGCGCGGGCCCCGCCGGAGGAGCAGGACTCGATCTCCAGACCGGGGTGGCGGCCGCGCAGTTCGTCCAGGAGCCGGTAGACCGCCGTCGTCTGGGCGTGCACGCCGGGGCGGCCGTCGTGGACGGCGTCGGCGAGGTCGCGGTTGTGGTCCCACTTGATGTAGTCGATGCCCGCCTCCCCGACGAGGGTGCTGATCCGCTCCAGCAGGTAGGCGTGGGCGTCGGGGTGGGCGACGTCCAGGACGTGCTGGGTGCGCTGCTCGTACGGGAGGCGTTCGGGGTCGGCGAGGAGCCAGTCGGGGTGGGCGCGGGCGAGGTCGGAGTCGGGGTTGACCATCTCGGGTTCGAACCAGAGGCCGAACTGCATGCCGAGGCCGTGGACGTGGTCGGCGAGCGGGCGCAGCCCGTCGGGCCACACCTTCTCGTCGACGTACCAGTCGCCGAGGCCGGCCCGGTCGTGGCGGCGGTGGCGGAACCAGCCGTCGTCCACGACGAACCGCTCCACACCGACCGTCGCCGCGGTGTTCGCGAGGGCGCGCACCCGCTCGGGGTGGTGGTCGAAGTAGACCGCCTCCCAGATGTTCATGGTGACCGGCCGGGCGGTGGTCGGGTGCCGGGGCCGGCTTCGGAGCATGGCGTGGAATCCGCGGCTGATCCCGTCCAGACCCGTGCCGGAGGTCGCGAAGTACACCCACGGGGTCCGGTACGACCCGCCCTCCGCCAGTCGGATCTCACCCGCGTCCAGCAGTTCGCCTCCGCCGAGGACCGTCGTCCCGTCGGCCAGTCGCTCCGCGTACTGGACGTGGTTTCCGCTCCAGGCGGGATGCACGCCCCAGACCTCGCCCTGCCGGAAGCCGAAGCCCGCGGTGCCGGCGAGCAGCAGTCCGGCGTCGAAGCCGGTGCGCCCGCGCCGGCTCTCCCTCGACCACACGCCCTGCCGCAGCGGAGCGCGCTGCGGGGAGCGCTCACGGGCCCAGCGGCCCGCGAAGTCCAGCAGTTCCGTGGCGTGGGCGGGGAGCGGGAGCACGCACGCCAGCACGTCGAGGGTGTAGGTGTCCGTCGCGGTGTTGGTCAGGGTGTGGCGCAGCCGCACCACGCCCTGCTCCGTCATCTCCAGCTCGGTGTCCAGCGCGAGCCCCGCGCCGGGGTCCAGCGCCCGCACCTGGACGGTGCCGCCCCGGCCGTCCGCGGCCCGGACGGCGACCGGTTCGGCGAGCCGGAAGCGCAGGGGCCGGACCCGGCCGTCGCGGTGACCGGCCAGGATCGGGCGCCCGAACCAGCCCCAGCCCTGCCCCTGCGAGGGCACCAGGCTCCCGGCCTGGTGGCGCCGGGTGCGGCCGATGGCGTCGAGCACCTGCGCGGCGTCGTCGGCGCGGAAGCCGGGGTCGACGCCCCAGTGCAGCACCCGGGGCAGTTCCGGTCCGGTGGCGTCGAGCGCGAGGGCCGCGTCACCGGCCGACAGCACGACAGGATTCGCCTCAGTCATTTCGTCCTCGTTCAGGGAGTGGTACTGGTCCGGTGCACGACGAGAGCCGGCCAGGGCCGGTCCGGCCCTGGCACCCTCGGCCGTGCGGTAGCCGTGGGACACGGGGGCGGCACCCGTCACCGTGGCCCGAAGGGGCGTCATCGTCACTCCGCTGCCGGGGTGTCGACGATCCGTTCGAAGAAGAACTCGTGCTTGAGGAAGGAGACATCGTACTCGTGACCCGGGTGCGGCGGGATCAGCTGAGCGGCCTGGAACAGCCGCCAGCCGTCCCGGAGCGCCGCCACTCCTGTCCCGTACGGCGGCTCGTCGCTGTCACCGGTGGTGGGAGAGGTGCGGCCGGTGCCGTCGTACCTCGCCCAGCCGACGACGGAGGAGTCCAGTGCGGAGTCGGACAGATAGAGCACCAGTACCTGCTGCCGGGCCGAGTCGGTGGTCATGGCGTCTTCCCCTCGGGGCGGTTGGAGACCCTGGTCACCCAGTGGTCGAGGTCGTAGCTGTCGTCGCCGGTCAGCGCCCGCCACAGCAGGATGCGGTTGTACCGCTCCAGGCGACCGGTCGCCCCCTCGTACCACGGGAACATCGCGTCCAACTCCGCGTTCACCTGCGGATCGTGGAGATCCGAGGTGTCCCACAGCCGTTGTTGACGCACCGTCGGATTGAAGCGGATCTTGAACATGTAGCGCAGTGTGTCGCTGTCGTTGCGCCGGCCCCCGTGCCAGAGGCCGTGGTGCAGAAACACCACCGTCCCGGCCGGGCAGACCAGCCGGTCCTGGCCGCGCAGGTTCTGGTAGCGGCCGGTGTCCGACTCGTTGGTCCGGCGCAGATGGCTGCCCGGCACGCTCAGAGTGCCGCCCATCTCCAGCGTCACCGTCTGCGGGTAGTACATCAGCTGCACGTCGAAGGCGTCCGGCCGGACGTCGATGATGGCATCCCCGTGCAGCGCCTGGGCCTCGCCGCCGTGAGGTGCGCGCAGGTGCACGAAGTGGTGGTCCACCCACGGCTCGGGGCCGACCAGGCTGCGCAGGGCCCCTGCGACCCTCGGCAGTTCGAGCAGCCTGCGGACGAACGAGCCTTCGGGGTAGGCCGCGGACAGCGGTGTCCCGTACGGCACCGGGGGCACGTCGTCGGCCAGCACCTCCAGGCCCTCGGCGTTCAGCTCCGCCGGGACCACCGCGTCCAGCCGCAGCGATCCGCGCGCGACGAAGCGCGCCATCTGTACGGAGCTGAGAAGTTCCTGACTGTTCTCCATGGCGGCCACGCTAGGGCGGCCCGCGGCCCTGCCGCGTGGGCCTGGTTCACCCAGTTGTGGTCGATTCTCACCATGCCGCCCGGCGGTGAAGCGAGGTGACGACCCTGAACCGGACTGTGGACGCCGTGGTGGAACACGGGACCGTGCACACGACCATCGCCCGTCTCGACGAGCCTCCGGAAGTCGCCGCCGTCGGCATCGGCGTGCACGGGCCGGCAGGCCACGAGGACGTGTTCTCGCTGCCGGACCTGTGGCAGCTCCATCTGTACAGCTACGACGCCGACTTGACGGTCGACGGTACCGAGCACTCGATCCGCCCGGGCCGGGTCAGCCTGGTACCGCCCGGGGCCGAAGTCCGCTACCGCTACCGGGGCCGTTCCGAGCACCTCTACGTCCACCTCCGGCTGGGAGGCGGGGGAGCGGCCAGAAGCATCCCGGTGATCCAGCAGGCCGGTCCGGAACTGGGTCTCCTCACCGTGCAACTGCAGCAGGCGTTGGCCGCCTGGCCGCACACGCCGTCGCAGGCGGTCGCCGAGGTGTGGGGTGCCCTGTGGCGGGTCGCCGGGCTCACCCCGCCGCGGGAGCGGAGCGCACAGGCCGTCCATCCCGCGGTGGCAGCCGCGGTGGCCCTGATCGAGGCGCGGCTGAGCGGGCCCCTGACGGTGCCGGAGATCGCGGAGGCGGTCGGCGTCTCCCACAACCACCTGACGCGGCTGTTCCGGGGTGCCACGGGAGAGACGGTGGTCGGCTACATCCGGGCCCGGCGGATGGAGCGGGCACGGCACTTCCTGCGCGCCACCACGCTCTCCATCCCGGCCGTGGCCGCCTCGGTCGGCATTCCCGACCTCCAGGCGTTCAACAAGACCTGCCGTCGTGAACTCGGGGTCTCCCCACGCGGCATCCGTGCCGCCCGGCCCGTCCCGTAGGCACGGCGGACCGCGCGTCGGGGGCGGCGCCGCGCTCCCCGCCCCTCACGTCCACGGGAGGGCTTCTCCCGAACGCAGGTGTTCGCCCAGCCACAGCGCGGTGTTGCTGACGTGCATCAACGCGGCGGCCTGGCTGAGGGAGGCGTCGCGGATCGACAGCGCCCGGAAGATGGCCTGGTGCTCGGCGATGGTCCGGTCCGACGCCTGGGCGTCGACCAGACCGCGCCAGGCGCGGGCGCGCAGCGTACGCCCGGAGATGCCCTCCAGGATCGTCACCAGGGTCTCGTTGCCCGTGGCCGAGATGACGGCGCGGTGGAACGCGGCATCATGGGCGATGAGCCGCTCCACGTCGTCACGGGCGTCGCGCATGGCCTCCAGGTGCCGTTCCAGCTCGGCCAGCTGTTCGTCGGAGATCCGGGTGGCGGCCAGTGCGGTGGCGACCGGTTCCAGGAGCCGCCGCACCTCGATGAGGTCCTGCACGGCGGCGGAATCGCCCTGCAGCAGCTCCACCGCACCGCCGAGCCCCTCCAGGAGCAGGCTCGGCTGAAGGCTGGTCACGTAGGTTCCGTCGCCCCGCCGGACTTCCAGGACCCGGGCGACGGCCAGTGCCTTCACGGCCTCCCGGGCCAGGTTGCGGGAGAGGCCGAGCTGGGCGGCCAGCTCCGCCTCCGGCGGGAGCTTCGAGCCCGGTGGCAGCGCTCCGCTGCGGATCAGCTCCCGGATCTGCGCGATGGCCTTGTCCGTCAGAGACACCGCGCACTCCTTCCGTGCCTGTCCGCGACAGGCACGTCCGACCTGATGGGTTCCCGGGCACGGAGATCGTCGGTCCGCCTGCCGAGGGTGACGTTGATGATACTGGGAGGGCTGTGCCGGCCTGCCGCGGTCGCGGTCGCGGCCGTGCGCGGCCCGCGGGCGCCCCACCCGCGGTGATGCGCGCCGACGGGGACCCGGGCCTCAGGCACGGGCCGCCCAGACCGGGCCGTCGGGATAGGTGTACTCCTTGAGCGAGCCCGGGTGCATCTGCGCGCTCAGCCCGGGCAGGGCCGGCGCGAGGTAGCGGCCGTCGGAGATGCGGACGGGGTCGACGAAGTGCTCGTGCAGGTGGTCGACGTACTCGATGACCCGGTCCTCGGTGGTGCCGGAGACGGCGACGTAGTCGAACATCGACAGGTGCTGGACCATCTCGCACAGCCCCACGCCACCGGCGTGCGGGCAGACCGGCACCCCGAACTTCGCGGCCAGCAGGAGGATCGCCAGGTTCTCGTTGACGCCGCCGACCCGGGCGGAGTCGATCTGCACGATGTCCACCGCGCCGGCCTGCAACAGCTGCTTGAAGACGACCCGGTTGGCGACGTGCTCGCCGGTGGCGACCTTGATGGGGCCGAGGGCCTCGCGGACGGCGGCGTGGCCGAGGATGTCGTCGGGGGAGGTGGGCTCCTCGATCCAGTACGGGTCGTAGCGGGCGAGGGCACGCATCCATTCGATCGCGGGTGCCACGTCCCATCGCTGGTTGGCGTCGACGGCGATGCGGATGTCCGGGCCGACCGCGTCGCGGGCGACCCGCATGCGCCGTACATCGTCCTCCAGGGACGCGCCGACCTTCAGCTTGATCTGGGTGAAGCCGTCGGCGACGGCCTCGCGGGCCAGGCGGGCCAGCTTCTCGTCGGAGTAGCCGAGCCAGCCGGGTGTGGTGGTGTAGGCGGGGTAGCCCTGCTCCAGGAGACGGGCGGTGCGCTCCTGGCGGCCCGGTTCGGCACGGCGCAGGATCTCCAGGGCCTCCTCGGGGGTGAGCGCGTCGCTGAGCCAGCGGAAGTCGACCTGGGCGACCAGCTCCTCGGGGGCCATCTCGCCGAGGAACCGCCAGACGGGCCGGCCCGCGCGTTTGGCGGCGAGGTCCCAGGCGGCGTTGACGACGGCTCCGGTGGCCATGTGGATGGCGCCCTTCTCCGGGCCCAGCCAGCGCAGCTGCGGATCGTGCACGAGCGAGCGGGAGAAGGCGCCGAGGTCGCCGCAGACGTCCTCGACGGACAGGCCGACGACGTACGGGGCGAGGGCGGCGATGGCGGCGGCCTGTACGTCGTTGCCGCGTCCGGTGGTGAAGGCGAGGGCGTGGCCCTCCAGTCCGTCGCCGGCGTCGGTGCGCAGCACCACGTAGGCGGCGGAGTAGTCGGGCTCCGGATTCATGGCGTCCGAGCCGTCGAGGTGTTCGGAGGTGGGGAACCGCACGTCCAGGACGTCCAGGGCGGTGATGCGGGCGGGCGCGGGCACGGGGGATGGCATGACGGCAACTCCTGTGAGGAACACGGGGGCGATCCCCCCGCGACGGGACGTGGAGGCGGCGCAGGACGGGCGGCGGGCGGCGGCCGCCCGGGTCACTCCTGGACCTTGCCGCCGGTGATGCGGGAGATGGCGAGGGCGATCAGGATGATCAGGCCGTTGAGAGCACCGATCCACTGTGCGGGGACGCCCGCCAGTGTGAGCACGTTCTGGATCATGAAGAGCAGGAGGATGCCGCAGAACGCGCCGAACATGGTCCCCCTGCCGCCGTTCAGGCTGATCCCGCCGATGACGGCGGCGGCGAAGACGGTGAAGATGTAGCCGTTGCCCTGCGCGGAGGCGACCGAGGCCAGGCGCCCGGACAGCATCAGGCCGGCGAGGGAGGCGAGCACGCTGCCCGTCACGATCACGGTCCACAGCACCCGGCCGGTACGGATGCCGGCCGCCTTCGCCGCGTCGGCGTTGCCGCCGACGGCGTAGAGCGAGCGGCCGAAGTCGGTCCAGCCGAGCACCACGATCGCGATCGCGAACAGGACCAGGCACGTCCAGATGGAGGCGGGCATCCCGAACCACTCGGCGGTGCCGAGGTAGAGCATCGAGTCCGGCAGCTGGAAGAAGGTCTGCCCACCGGAGATGCCGGTGAGGATGCCGCGCAGGACGATGAGCATGCCGAGGGTGACGATGAAGCCGTTGAGGCCGAAGCGGATGATCATCAGGGAGTTGACCACGCCGACCAGCACGCCCACGGCGAGGGTGACGGGGATCGCCCAGGCACCGGGGAGCAGGCCGAGCCCGTGTCCCGCGCCGGCGGGGACGACCAGCCAGGCCGCCACGCCCGGCGCGAGGCCCATCGTGGACTCCAGGGACAGGTCCATCTTCTTGACGATGAGGATCATCGCCTGGGCGAGGACCAGCAGGGCCATCTCGGACATGGTCTGCAGGACGTTGATGAGGTTGTCGGCCTGCAGGAAGACGGGGTTGACGATCTGGCCGACGATCGCGATGACGACGATCGCGGGGACGAGGGCGAGGTCCCGCAGCCGGGCCAGGGGTATCCGGCCGCCGAGCAGCGCCGTGCGCGGGGGCTTGGGCTCCGCGGCCTTGCCGGCCGTGTCCGCGAGGACGGTTTCAGGCATCGAGGTCCACTCCTTCCATCGCGGCCACGAGCTCGTGGTCGTGCCAGCCGCGGGCCATCTCTGAGGTCACCCGGCCCTGGAACATCACCAGGACCCGGTCGCACATGCGGAGGTCGTCGAGCTCGTCGGAGGCGATGAGCACTCCCGTCCCGGTCCGCGCCGTCTCCTCGACCTTGCCGAGGAGGAACTCCTTGGAGCGCACGTCCACGCCCGCGGTCGGGTTGATCAGCACCAACAGGCGGGGGTCGTCCGCCAGCGCCCGGGCCATGACGACCTTCTGCTGGTTGCCGCCCGAGAGCGCGGAGACGGGCAGCTCGGGTCCTGGTGCCTTGATCGCGAGCTTCTCGATCATGTCGCCGGCGAGCCGGTCCCGTCGGCCACGGCTGAGGAATCCGTTCCTGCCGATCCGGTGCGGAACGGACAGCGTGGCGTTGTCGGCGATCGACATGTCGGGCACGAATCCCTGGTGGTGCCGGTCCTGCGGGACGAACCCGGCACCTGCGACGAGGGCGGCGGGAACACTGCCGGGCCGAGGCCGCCGCCCGGCGATCGCCACCTCGCCCACCTGGGCCGCCCGCAGCCCCACCACGGTCTCGGCGACCTCGGTACGACCGCTGCCGGCGGCACCCGCGAGCCCGACGATCTCCCCGGCGCCCACCTCGAACGTGACGTCACCGTAGGTGGCGCCGCTGCCCAGCGCCTGCACGGAGAGCGCCGGCGTGGCGGTGCGGTCGAGGCTGCTCGGCCGCACCTGCAGCCGGTCGACCGCCGCCTCGCCGGTCATCGCGGCGACCAGCTCGGTGCGGGGGAGTTCCGCGACCGGAGCGGTCACGATGTGCCGGGCGTCGCGGAACACCGTCACCATGTCGCAGATGTCGTAGACCTCCTGGAGGTGGTGGCTGATGAACAGGAAGGTCACGCCCTGCTGCTGCAGGTCGCGGATGCGCTCGAAGAGGCGGGTGATGGCCGCTCCGTCGAGCTGGGCGGTCGGCTCGTCGAGGATGATGAACCGGGCGCCGAAGGACAGCGCCCTGGCGATCTCCACGAACTGCCGCTGCTCCACGCTCAGATCGCCGGCCGAGGTCTGCGGGTCGACGTCGACGGACCACGCCGCCAGTAGCTCCTGCGCCTGCCGGCGAACAGCCGGCCAGCTGATGAGCCGGCCGCGGCCGCGGCCCTGCCGGTTCAGGAACAGGTTCTCGGCCACGGTCAGGGTGGGGATGATCGTGGACTTCTGGTAGACGCAGGCCACGCGCTGCCGCCAGGCGTCGCGGTCCGCCGGCCGTGGTGCGGGGGCGCCGCCGAAGAAGACCGTTCCCTCGTCGGGGGCCTGCAGGCCGGTGAGGACCGAGACGAGCGTCGACTTGCCGGCCCCGTTGCGGCCGACGAGCGCGTGGGTCTCGCCGGGCCTGATGGTGATCCGGGCGCCGTCGAGGGCCACCGTCGGACCGAATCGCTTGACTATGCCCGTCGCCTCGACGACGGGCGGACCCGCCTGGGGCGGTCCGTCGTCCGCCGGGGCGGGTCCGGGGCCGGCTGCCAGTTCCCCGTCGCTCATTACAACCGCCTTGTCATCGTTAGCCGTTGGGTGTCCGACCGGGCAGGTCAGCCCAGGTTGTTGCCCCACAGGGAGGTGTCGTCGCTCTTGACGCTGGGCACGCCGCCGTAAGTGCCGCCGTCGATGGTGACCAGGGGAGCGGGGAGCTGGTCCTCGAGCAGACCGGGACGGACCTGGATGATGGTGCTGTCGTGGTCGGTCCTGCCCGCTGCGAACGTCTTCCCGCCGATCGCCGCCTGGAGGTAGTACAGGGCGTACTTGGCGTACAGATCGGCCGGCTGGGAGACGGTGGCGTCGATCTTGCCCGCCGCGATGGACTTGAGCTCCTCGGGGATGCCGTCGTTGGACACGACGAAGACGTGCTTACTGTCCGCCGGGTCGACCAGCAGGCCCTTCTGCTTGAGGACCTGGAGGGTGCCGGCCAGCGCGAAGCTGGACTCCATGTAGACCCCCTTGATGTCCGGGTTGGCGGTCAGGTCGGTCTGGAGCTTCTGTGCGGCGACCGCGCCGTCCCAGTTGGTGGCCTCGCCGAACACCTTGATGCCGGGGTAGTTCTTCTTCATGCAGTCGTTGAACGCCTCGGTGCGGTCCCGGCCGTTGATGGAGTCCAGGCCGCCCTCCAGCATGACGACCTTGCCCGCGCCGCCGAGCTTCGTGCCGAGGTACTGGCAGGCCTTCTCGCCGTAGGCCCGGTTGTCGGCCCGTACCACCATGAACACGTTTCCGTTGTCGGGGCGGGTGTCGATGGTGACGACGGGGATCTTCTTCGCCTCCAACTGCGTCAGCGTCGGCGCGATGGCGGCGGTGTCCTGCGGTGCCATCGCGATCCCCTTCACACCTTGGCTGATGAAGGTCTGTGCGTTGGCGGTCAGCTTGGCGACGTCGTTCTGCGAGTTCGTCGTCTTGAGCGACAGGCCCAGCTGTCCGGCGTATCCGGGCGTGTACTTGATGTACGAGTTCCAGAAGTCGGTGTCGGAGCGCGGGTAGTCGACGCCGACCAGCGGTGCGTTGCCCGACGCGGCGCTGGTGCCCGAGCCGCTGCCGCAGGCGCTGAGCAGCGCCAGGGCGGACAGGGCCGAGGCGGTGGAGCAGAGTGCGGTCCTGAGTCTCATCGGTACTTCCTCACGCTGGTCCCTTGAGCGGGAGAGAGTTGTACCGGGCGGCAGTTGCCGGTGTGCCCGCCGCGCCGGAGAGATGGGATGTATGTATAGGCGGCGGTCGGGGGTGCTGTCCAGGCATCGCGCAAGATTGCTGCAAGAAGGGCCTGTTCGACCGATGAGGGGTGGACGGGGAGGGAAAAAAGTCCCATCAATGGGCCCCGGTCGGCGCCGACGGACGGCGCGCGGGTCGTGCCGGCCGCCGATGGCGGCCGGCGTGGTGGGGGAGCGGGCCGCCTCGGCCGCGAAAGTCGTTGCAGACATCTTGACGTGCCCAAGCGGGCGGGTATTGACTCCGCTCACATCGAAGATCTCGTCTGCCTCCCCAGAGGAGGGCTCGCTTCACCCCTGGATTGTTAACGCTAACATCCGAGCCGCACTTCGCCCTCGCCGACTCGGTCGGCGGCAACGCCCTCACGTCCGGCCCGTCGGGGTGCACTCCTCGACCCGCTTCCTCGCCCCTGCCGGGAGGAGCACCCGTACCGGGCTTCCGACCCCCGACGGGCAGAGCTGGGGCTTCCTCGTCGGCCGACCCCAACTCCTGGCGCTCGCCGTCAGGTTGCACACATGTGAACGACAACGAGCCGTGTGACAGCTGCACGCCTCAGACAAGGAGACCCCCATGCACAGGCAAGGTTCCCGCCGTAGGCCTCCGTCCGTGGTGCTGACCGCGATGCTCGCGGCCGTGGTGGCGTTGGCGGCGATGCTCGTCGCGGCCCCCGCGCAGGCGGCCACCAGCGGCGCCTTGCGCGGTACGGGTTCCGGCCGGTGCCTCGACGTGCCGAACGCCGGCCAGGCCGACGGTACGCTCCTGCAGATCTGGGACTGCACGGGCGGGACCAACCAGCAGTGGACGGTGACGTCCGCCAACCAGCTGACCGTGTACGGCAACAAGTGCCTGGACGTTCCCGGCCACGCCACCACGGCCGGCACCCGGGTGGAGATCTGGTCCTGCACCGGCGGTGCGAACCAGCAGTGGCGGGTGAACACCGACGGTACGGTCGTCGGCGTGGAGTCCGGGCTGTGCCTGGACGTGTCGGGCGCCGGTACGGCCAACGGCACGGCGGTGCAGCTCTGGAACTGCAGCGGCGGCGGCAATCAGCAGTGGACCGGCCTGTCCGGGACGGGCACCACGTGTGCCCTCCCGTCGACGTACCGGTGGACCTCGACCGGTCCGCTGGCGGAGCCGGTGAACGGGGGAGCCGCGCTGAAGGACTTCACCGACGTGGTCTACAACGGCAAGCACCTGGTCTACGCGACCTACTCCGACGGAACGTCGTGGAAGTCGATGGGATTCGCTCCCTTCGCGAACTGGTCGGACATGGCCTCGGCCCCCCAGACCGTCATGTCCTCGTCCGCAGTGGCGCCCCAGCTGTTCTACTTCGCGCCCAAGAACACCTGGGTGCTGGCCTCCCTGGGGTGGGGTACCGCCTGGCCCTTCACCTACCGCACGTCCAGCGACCCCACCAACCCCAACGGCTGGTCGGCGCCGCAGGCGCTGTTCACCGGCAGCCTCCCCACCGGAGGCCCGATCGACCCGACCCTGATCGCCGACGACCAGAACATGTACCTGTTCTTCGCCGGTGACAACGGCAGCATCTACCGGGCGAGCATGCCGATCGGGAACTTCCCCGGCAACTTCGGCTCCTCGTACACCACGGTCATGAGCGACACGGTGCAGAACCTGTTCGAGGCGCCCCAGGTCTACAGGGTCCAGGGCCAGAACCAGTACCTCATGTTCGTCGAGGCCCGGGACGCGAACGAGCACCGCTACTTCCGCTCGTTCACCGCCACCAGCCTGAACGGCTCGTGGACCCCGCAGGCCGCCACCCCGGGCAACCCCTTCGCCGGCCTGGCCAACAGCGGTGCCACCTGGACCAACGACATCAGCCACGGTGACCTGGTCCGCAACAACCCCGACCAGACCATGACCGTCGACCCCTGCAACCTGCAGCTCCTCTACCAGGGCAGGAACCCCAACTCGGACGGCGCTTCCTACATCCAGCTGCCGTACCGGCCGGGAGTGCTCACCCTGCAGCGCTGACCCGGCGGCTCCACCCGGGACCCGGCACCCGACGCCCCTGGGAACCCCGGCCGCGCGGCGGCCGGGGTCGTGCGTCGCCGCGGGGCGGGCCGATCCGAGCGTCTGCTCCGGGTCGGCCCGCCCCGCGATGTCAGCCCGCGGTCGGGACCAGGTCGCGCGTCGGTGCCGGAAGGCCCTCGGGTTCGGGTGTCCGCTGTGCGTCGGGTTCGGCCGTCGCGCGGGGGCGGCGGGAGCGGACGGGGCACCTCGGGACACGCGGAGGCCCCGGCTGCCGGGGGCGGCAGCCGGGGCGGAGAGGAACAGAGGTCAGGAGGCGGTACCGGTCACGGTGTTGCCGGACTTGGTGACGGTGTAGGTGACGGTGTCGCCGGTCCAGAAGCGGAAGGTGAACGTCGCCGGGACGCCGTCCTTGAGGGCCTTGACGTAGTCGGGCTTCAGAGTGGTGGTGCTGGCGGTGTAGTCGGCACGGAGGTTGTCGAACGACTGGTAGGTGGTCCAGGCGGCCGGGCCGGCGGCGGTGCCGTCGGCGTAGGTGGACTGGACGTTGGCCATCAGGGCGCCGTTGAACCGGGTGGGGATGGTGAGCCCGTCGAGCGTCCCGGTGGCGTCGGCCATGGTCGGCTTGTCGTAGGAGCGCACGAAGAGCTTCCACGGGACGCCGTCGGAGTAGCGGACTTCGAGGGTGGCGTCGATGCCGGCGGCGCGGTCGCCGGCGAGGCGGGTGAGGGCGTCGGCGGTCAGGGTGAGCTTGTCGCCGTCGAGGGTGTAGTCGAGGTAGGGGATCAGCGGGAGGTCGTCCTGCCAGAGGCCGGCGAACCACTGGCCGTTGCGGTTGAGGGTGATGCTCTGCGCGGCGATGGGGCCGGACTTCGGCAGGAAGATGTTGTCGGTGGAGGCGGTGCCCGAGCGGGTCCGCCAGGAGGTCTGGATCAGGTCCTTCATCTCGGGGACCATCCATCGCATGGTGGAACGGTTCAGGAAGTCGTTGGAGGCGTCCCAGACGGCGGAGGTCATGCCGTTGCGCCGCGCCTCGTAGTTGACGTGCTCGAAGTACTTGAGCATCTCGCCGCGCTCGACCACGCCGGAGTAGGGCGAGGTGAGCAGGCCGTACTCGCCGAGGTAGACGGGGATGCCCTTGGCGACGAAGGTGTCGTGCACCCGGGCGAAACCCTCGGTCAGGTCCGACTGGGCCTTGGCGTCGTAGGTCGGGTCGTTGGCGATGTTCACGCTGAACGGGTACCAGCTGTAGTAGTGCACGGTGGCGACCAGGTTGCGGTCCTTCAGCGAGGTCATCGTGGTGGACAGGTCGTCCAACCAGTGCTGGGCGTTGTTGGTCTCCTCCGAGGGCAGGACGAGCAGGCGGTCCTTGTTCCTGCCACCGGAGTTGCGCACGATGCTGTGGAAGGAGGTGTTGAGCTCGCGCAGGTACTGGGTCTTCTGGGCGTCGGTGGCGGCGTCGAACTGCGGTTCGTTGATGCTCTCCATGAGCAGCGTGCGCGGCTCGTCCTTGAAGACGGTGGCGATCTGCTGCCAGGTGGAGTTGAACCGGGCCGTGATGGTGTCGTGGTCGGTGGACATGTACTTGATCCACTGCCACGAGTCGTGGTGGACGTTGATCTCGACGTAGAGGCCGTCCGCGAGGGCGAGGTCGACCACCTGCTTGACCCGCTTCATCCACACCGGGTCGATGGTGTACGGGGCGGTGGCGGACTGGTGCGGGTACCAGGTGACCGGGATGCGGACGCTGCGGAAGCCCTGGGCCTTGAGGCCGTCGAAGGTGGCCTTGGTGGTGAGCGGGTTGCCCCAGGACGTCTCGTCGGGGAGGGCGTCGAGGGTGTTGCCAAGGTTCCAGCTGGGCTGCATCGCGGCCACTGCGGCCATCGGGTTGTCGGGGACCCTGAGCCCGGCGGCCTCGGCCGCGGACGGGGCCTTGTCGGCGGGGGCGGCGATCGCCGTGCCGCCGCAGAGGGCACCGGTGGTGATCAGGGCCACCAGGAGGCCGGCCGTGCGGTGGAGGCGGCGGTTGCGGGTGGGTGCGGTGGGCGGTGCGTCGTTCACGGGGTGTCCCTTTCGTATGGACAGGCGGAAAATTCTGACGGATCGTCAGGACAAAGGGAGCGGCTCGTAGTCGAACCGGTCGAAGTGGACGGTGCCTTCGGCGGCGTACATGCCGATGACCCGGCCGGTGAAGCCGCCGGCCACCTCGGTGGACAGGTAGCGCCCGTCGAGGCCGGCGAGCGCGGCGAAGCTGCCGTCGGGCTCCTCGACGCCGAGGACGACGTCGTCGGGGCCGGTGCGCGGGCCGCGCGTCGGCCGCGGGACGACGTCGACACCGAGCACCACGGCTCCGGCGGGCACCGGACGGGAGGCGACCTCGGTGCGGATCGAGCCGATCCGGGCGATCACCTTGACCTCGCCGTCGGCCGCCTCGATCTCGTAGTGGTGGTCCTCGTCCATGCGGACGGCGAGGCCGCCGCGGCCCTCGGCGGGGTCGATCAGGGTGCGGGCCCGGCAGCTGAGGTGCTGCTGGCGTCGGCCGACGAACACCACGTCGTTCTCGTCGAGGGAGGCGCCCGCGGCACGCAGGGTGAGCCAGCCGGAACGTTCCTTCGTGGTGACCAGGTGCTCGGGACGGCTCCGTACCGAGATCCACCGGGGGTGCAGGTCGCTCTGGTCGAAGTCGTCCCGGGCCGGTGCGGCGGGTACGGGGTGCAGCGGCCAGACCGGGAGCGGCAGTTCGGGAGTGACCCGGCCGACCACCGGCCAGCCGTCCACCCACTCGACCGGGGCGAGGAAGGTCTCCCGGCCGAGTACGTACCAGGCGGGGGTGCCGCCGCGCGGCCGGACGGCGAGCAGCACCATCCACCAGGAGCCGTCGGGCGCCTGGACGAGGTCGGCGTGCCCGGTGTTCTGGATGGGGCTGTTGATGCCGCGGTGGGTCAGCACCGGGTTGGACGGGCACGGCTCGAACGGGCCGGAGGGCGAGGCGCCGCGGGCGATGGAGACGGCGTGGCCGCGCTCGGTGCCGCCCTCGGCGATCATCAGGTACCAGTACTCGCCGATCCGGTACAGGTGCGGGGCCTCGGGGGCCGCGGCGCCGGGGCCGCCGGACCAGATCCGCTGCGGCTCGCCGATGGTCTCGCCGGTGGCCGGGTCGAGGCGGACCTGGGAGACGCCCGCGACGGTGCAGTAGCACGTGCCGTCCTCGTCCCAGGCGAGGTCCGGGTCGATGCCGTGGACGTCGGGCAGCCGGATCGGGTCGGACCAGGGGCCGGCCGGGTCGGTGGCGGTGAAGAGCAGGTTGCCGTCACCGCTGACGTTGGTGACGATCAGCCAGAAGCGGCCGTCGTGGTGGCGCAGCGTCGGGGCGTAGATCCCGCCGGAGGACGGGGACTCGCGCGGCAGGCGCAGCTGGCTCGGCCGGTCGAGGGCGTTGCCGATCTGGGTCCAGTGGAACAGGTCGCGGCTGTGGAAGACCGGGATGCCGGGGAAGTACTCGAAGCTGGAGCAGACGAGGTAGTAGTCGTCGCCCACGCGGCAGACGCTCGGGTCCGGATGGAAGCCGGGGATCACCGGGTTGGGCAGGGTGCCGGTCGGCTGGGGCTGCTCTGACACGTGGTCGGTTCCTTTCGAAGGTGCATGTCGGGGTGGTGGTGCCCCGGGCCCTGGGGTGCCCGGGACACCACCGGCTCATCGCTCGGCAGTGATCCGGAGTCAGCCGATCGCGCAGGAGGCGCCGTTGAACCGGAAGGCGGAGGGGTCGGCGTCACTGCTGGACCAGGTGGCCTTGAAGCCCCACTGGACGCTGCCGCCCTGCGGGACGGAGGCGTTGTAGGACACGTTCCCGGCGTTGACGCTCCGGCCGCTCTGCGACACCGAGGCGTTCCAGCTGTTGGTGATGGTGTTGTCGCCGGGGAAGTCGAAGCCGAGGGACCAGCCGTTGACCTGTCCGAGGCCGTTGTTGACGACGGTGACGGAGCCGACCATGACGCCCTGCCACTCGTTCTTGTTGTAGACGACCCGGCAGGCCGCGCTGGTCGGGTGCATCTGGACGACCGTGATGCCGTAGGCGGGTACGGTCTGGGTGGTCGGGCTGCCGGACTGGGCCGTGCCGATCCCGTGGGCGTTCTTGAGGTAGGAGTGGACGGTCGGGGTGGCGGAGGACGGGGTGAACCCGGTGTAGGAGAGGTTCACCGTGGCGTCGTTGTTCGGGTCCTTGTTGATCAGCATGACGTCCACGTCGCCGTCGGCGCGGCGGACGGCGTGCGCGGTGAGCAGCGAGGACGAGCTGGCGGCCTTGACCAGGGTGTCCCCGGGGGCGCCGAGCCTGCTGATCATCTGGATGCCGTAGTAGGCGGGGAAGGGCGTGTTGGCGGCGGGCTCGCAGGGGGAGCCGCTGGAGACCATGCCGCCGTCGTTGTAGTCGGTGGCGCCCTCGACGGTGGTCACCTTCGTGCAGTCGGTGCCGTTGCGCAGGTCCCACCAGTCCACGTTGAACGCGCCGTTCTCCAGCCAGGTGAGGTAGTTGTCCGGGGCGAACAGTCCGTTGGGGGAGGTGTCGAGGTAGGCCTGGGCGTTCGCCTCGGTCACCGCGATGCCGACGTTGGGGGCGTTGGTCCCGGCGTACTGGTTGATCAGCGAGCGCACGGCACCGGTGATGCCGGCGTTCTGGGCCTGCGGCTTGGTGAGCAGGTCGGCCTGGCTGGTGCTGGTGGGGTAGGCGTGCACGATGGCGAAGTCGATCTTCGAGCCGGCGATCGACAGGACGGTGTGGTTCCAGTCCATGGTGTCGCCCGGGCCGACCATGCCGTCCGGCCAGTAGCCGGGGGTGGTCAGCACGGCACCGATCTTGACGCCCGGGTCGGCGGCCTTCATCGCCGAGACGTACTGGAGCACGTTGTTCGCGTAGGTCGTGGCGCTCTTGCTGCTGTGGGTGTCGTGCTCCCACTGGGCGCCGTACTCGCCGTTGCCGTAGACCTCGTTGCCGATCTCCCAGTACTTGATGCCGTAGCCCTTGGTGGCGTTGGCGTACTGGACCCAGGCGCCGGCCTCCTGGGGGGTGCCCGAGCCGTAGTTGGCGGTGATGATCGGCTGCGCTCCGGCGGCGCGCACGGTGCCCATGAAGGCGTCGAAGCCGGTGTTCGGGGCGACGTACGAACCGTCGTCGGTGGTGCCGCTCTGCCAGTGGTAGGCGTCGGAGTGGCTTCCGCCGGGGTAGCGGACGGTGTTGATGCCGGCCGTGCTGAGCAGGCCGGGGGTGGTGGCGGTGTTCATGGCGGCGTCGTAGACCGGGATGTTCACGCCGACGCCGGTGGCGGGAACGGTGGCGAGCTGCAGGGCGGCGTCGACCGACACCGACACGGTGCTCGCCGTGACGGCGGGCGGTGCGGCGACGGCGGGCGGTGCGACGGCGGCGATCGCGCCGGTGACCGCGAGCGACAGGGTCGCCGCGACGGCTATGACGCGTTCACGACAGGTGTGGACGGGTGATTTCACTGCGTCCCTCCAGGGGTGGGGGTGCGTGGTGTTCGGGTGGGGGGTCGAACTCCCGCGTTCTGGACGGTGGGGCCCGGAGCGGCTGCTCGGGGTCGGGCCCGGACGCTGAGCGTTGTTCCGTACGGATGCGGGCCGGCGCGGTGGACCGCGCGCGGTCGCCTGATGCATCGTCAACTCCTTTCGGTGGACGTCCCGGTGAGGCGCAGCAGGACGGCGGACGGGGCCGCCGGAAGGGTCAGGGTGAGTTCGGCGCTGTCGGGGTGCCAGGTGGCGCGGGCCTGGCTGGACGACGGGTAGAGCACCTCGACGCGGAGCTCGGCGCCGGCCAGCCGGGGCAGGTCGAGATCCCTGATGGTCTCCTCGCCGGAGCGGCGCCAGGCGGTGACGTAGGCGGTGTCCGGGGTGTGCAGCGCCAGGGCGATCCACGGGTCCTCCCAGTCCGGGAGCCCGAGCGGCCAGGCGGGCAGCGCCTGTGGCAGGTCGGTGCGGATCGCCTTGTGGACGGCCACTGCCTCGTGAACCAAGTCCCTCGCCTCTTGGTTGAGTTCGGCGAGGCGGCCGGAGAGGTGGATGCGCCCGAGAAGCGCGTTGGCCATGGTGATGGCTACCTGGTCGGGGGAGTCCTCGGGCAGTGGGTAGGCCCAGACGGCGCCCTGCTCGGGCGTGACGGCGGTGGGGGCCGCCGCCGCGATCGGCGCGTAGCGCAGCAGGTCCTGCTGGTCGCTGGTGGACTGCAGCTGGAGCCGGGAGAGCAGGGCGTGGTCCATCCGCATGCCGCCGGACGCGCAGTTCTCGACCACGAGGGCCGGATGCCGGTCCAGGATGCCGTCCAGCCAGGCGAGTTGGGCCCGGTTGTGGCCGAGCAGGCCGGCCGCCGGAGCCTCTCCCGGGTGGCTGCTGGTGCCGGAGCCCGGGTCGGTGTTGTGGTCGAGCTTGAGGTACCCGACGCCCCACTCGCCGACCAGGCGGTCCACCACGGCGTCCAGGTGGGCGCGGGCGGCCGGGTGGCGCAGGTCGAGGTGGTACCGGCCGCCGCCCTCCTCCACCCGCCGGCCGTCGCGGCGGAAGAACGCCTCCTCCGGAAGGGACCGCGCGACCGGACTGTCCACCCCGACCGCCTCCGGCTCCAGCCACAGTCCGGGGACCATGCCTCGCTCCCGGATGCGGTCCAGGACCTCGTGGATCCCTTTCGGCCCGGGGAAGCGGGAGGCCGACGGCTCCCAGGCCCCGACGGAGCTCCACCAGTTGTCGCCGTCGTCGTACCAGCCGGCGTCGATGACGAAGTACTCCGCGCCGGCCTCGGCGGCGGCGTCGACCAGCGGCAGCAGCTTGGCCGTGGTCGGATCGCCCATCAGGCAGTTCATGTAGTCGTTGAAGACGACCGGCAGCCGCCGGTGGTCGGGGTGCGGGCGGCGGGTGGCCCGGCGGTACGCGGTGAGGGCGGCGAAGGCGCCGTCGGGACCGCCGTCCGGGGCGAGTGCGAGTGCCACGGGTACGGTACGGAACTCGGCGCCCGGCTCCAGCGGATGGCGCCAGCCGTGGTCGGCGTCGTTCGGGCCGTACAGCGCCGCGTAGGCGGTGTCGTCCCGCACGCCGCACTCCCAGCGCCAGCCGCCGCCGTTGTGCTCGATCTGCCACAGCCAGGTGCGGCCGGACGCGCGGTCCGTCAGGCCGCCCATCGGCAGGTGGCCGCAGCTGGACCACACACCCTGCCCGGCCACGACGCGGGTGCTGCGGCCGGAGGTGGTGCGGAAGCGGCCGCTCCGCTCGGGCGAGGACACCCGCAGCGGCTCGCGGTGCCAGCGGCACTCGGCGAACCACTCGTTCTCCGCCCACAGCAGGTCGGCGTGGTCCAGGTCCACCGGGTCGCCCCCGGTGAGGCAGCCCGCCACCAGCGATCCGACCGACTCCAGGTGCAGCGTGCGCGGCCCCTCGTTGCGCAGCACCACCTCGCTGCGCAGCACGGGCAGGCCGTCCAGGGAGCGGTAGACCGCCTCGGCGGTCAAACCGCTCTCCGGTTCGTGGAGTTCGACGGTGAGCACGTGCCAGTCGCCGTCCCGGGTCGCCCGGTGGGAGCGGTGGCGCAGCCGCCCGCCGAGGGCGCTGTCGACGAGGTGCCGGCCCGACCAGTAGCGGCCGAGATCCGCGGTCGTCACCTCCACCAGCGGCAGCGGCGCGCCGGGGCGGGGTGCGGCGCTCTTCTCACCGGGTGCGCCGAGGCGGGTCAGTCGCGGGGTGCCGTGCTCGCCCAGGTCGACCTCCAGCTCCAGGGCGCCGTGGCCCCAGCGGATCGTCCTGTGCTGGTCGCTCATCGGTGGCCTTCCTCGGTGGGCGGGGGAGAGTCGGGGGCGGCTTCACTGCCTGCGCAGGACCGCGCAGCTTCCGGGCGCCAGTTCGCCGAGCGTCGCGCCGGTGAGCAGGTCGTGGCCCGGCCGCGGCAGGGGTACGGCCTCGGTGCGGTGGTTGATCAGCAGCTGCCAGCTCCGGCCGTCCGCCGCGTGGCGGGTGACGGCCTCGACGCCGGCCGGCAGGCCCGGAACCTCCGGGACGCCCCCGGCTTCCGTCAGGAGCCGGCCGACCAGGTCGGCGTAGCCGGTGTCGTCGAGGCGGGTGGAGAGGTACCAGCCGTGGCCGGAGCCGAAGGCGTGGCGGGTGAGCGCCGGGCCGCCGTCGAGCATGCCGCCGGTGTAGGCGGCGAGGGTCTCGGCGCCCTCGGAGCGCAGGGACTCGCTCCAGGAGCCGGCCGTCGAACCGTCGGAGAGCGTGATCTGCTCTTCCTGCCGTAGCGGGCGGTACTCCTCGACCCGGATGCCGAGCGCCTCGCGCAGTGGTGCGGCCGGGTAGCCGCCGAGCCGGGAGTGGAGATGCTCGTCGACCACCCCGCTGAAATGCTGGACGAGCAGCGTGCCGCCGTCCGCGACGTAGCGGCGCAGGTTCTCGGCGCCCGCGTCGGTGAGCAGGAACAGGGCCGGAGCGATGACCACCCGGTAGCGGCTCAGGTCGTGCTCGGGGTGGGCGAAGTCGACCGTGCGGCCGGCGTCCCACAGCGCCCGGTGGGCGCGGCGCAGCGCGGCGTAGTAGTCGAGTTCGGGCGACGGGAGGCCGTCGGCGCTCAGGGCCCACCAGGCGTCCGAGTCGTGCAGGACGGCGACCTCGGCGCGGACGGTGGAGCCGGCGAGTTCGCCGAGTCGGGCGACGGCTTCCCCGGCGGCCGTGACCTCGCGGAAGATGCGGCTGTCCGGTCCGGTGTGCGGGACCATCGCCGAGTGCCACTGCTCGGCCCCGGCCCGGGACTGGCGCCACTGGAAGAACAGCGCGCCCTCCGAGCCGCGGGCGATGTGGGCGAGCGAGTGGCGCAGGATGTCCCCCGCTTCCTTGGCGAGGACGCGCCCGCCGGAGTAGACGGTGTTGGTGCCCTGTTCCATCAGCAGCCAGGGGGCGCCGCCGGCGATCGAGCGTGCGCGGTCGGCGTCGAAGGCGGCCTGGGCGGCGGCGTCGACGCCGGGAGCGCCGGGGTAGTGGTTGACGGAGACCACGTCGACCTCGCGGCCGAAGGCCCACAGGTCGAGGTTCTGGTAGCCGGGCAGCATGAGGTTGGTGGTCACCGGGCGGTCGCTGTGGGCGCGGATCGCGTCGCGCTGCTCGCGGTAGGCGGCGAGGGTCTCGTCGGACCAGAAGCGGCTGAAGTCCAGCGTCTGGCCGGGGTTGTGGTGCCACTGGCTGGCGCGGGGCGGGAGGATCTGCTCCCACGAGGTGTAGTGCTGGCTCCAGAAGGCCGTTCCCCAGGCCTCGTTGAGGGCGTCCAGGGAGCCGTGGCGGGCGCGCAGCCAGACCCGGAAGGCGGCGGCGGTGTGGTCGCACCAGCAGAGGGTGACGTACTCGTTGTGGACGTGCCACAGGGCGAGCGCCGGGTGGTCGCCGTAGCGCTCGGCGAGGGCGCCGGCGATCCGGCGGGCGGCCCGGCGGTAGGCGGGGGCGGCGAGGCAGTAGGTGTCCCGGCTGCCGTGGGTCAGCCGGGCGCCGTCGGCGCGGACCGGCAGGGCGTCCGGGTGGGCCGGCGTGAACCAGGGCGGCGGGGAGGCGGTGGGGGTGGCCAGGTCGACCGCGACACCGGCCGCGTGGAGGCGGTCGAGGTGGGCGTCGAGCCACTCGAAGTCGTACCTGCCCTCCTCGGGTTCCATCAGGGCCCAGGAGAAGACGCCGACGGTGGCGAGGTTGACGCGCGCCCGGCGCATGAGTTGGTCGTCCTCCTTCCAGACCTGGGCGTCCCACTGCTCGGGGTTGTAGTCCCCGCCGTAGGCGAGGCCGCCGAGGCGGTCCGTGAGTCGGCGGATGTCCATCTGGGTGCCGTCCTTCCGGAAGCGGGGTCAACTGCGCTGCGGGGCCGGGGCGGTGCTTTCGCGGATGATCGGTTCGGGTGCCATCAGGTGGAGTCGGTCCTCCGGCTCGTTGCCTGCGGCGCTCGCGGTGATCCTCGCCATGACCTGGTCGACGGCGACCTGTCCGAGGTGCCGGTGGGAGCGGCCCCCCGGCACGGACGGCTCAGCCCTTGATCGCGCCGGTGAGGACACCGGTACGCAGGTGTTTCTGCACGAACGGGTACACGATCACCAGTGGTACCAGGGTGAGGACCACGACCGCCATCTGCAGCGACAGCGGTGCGGTCTGCGCGTGGGTCTGCCCGAAACCGGAGTTGACCGAGCCGGGCAGGCCGTTGGCCCGGTTGACGTAGGTGAGCAGCACGTACTGCAGGGGCCACTTCTCGCTGTCCGTCGGCATGTAGAGCATGACGTTGAAGAAGGAGTTCCAGTAGCCCACGGCGTAGAAGAGCGCGGTGACGGCGGTGACGGCGCGTGAGGTGGGCAGGACGACGGACCACAGGATCCGCCACTCGCCGGCGCCGTCCATCCGGGCCGCGTCGATCAGCTCGGAGGAGGTCTCCTGGTAGAAGGCGCGCAGCACCAGGATGTTGAAGACGGAGACCGCGCTCGGCAGGATCAGCGCCCACCACTGGCCGTAGCCGCCGAGGCCGGTGACGACCAGGAAGCTCGGGATCAGACCGCCGCTGATGAACATCGTGATGATCAGCAGCAGCAGGACGAAGCGGTGCCCGAGGGAGCGTGGCCGGGAGAGGCCGTAGGCGCACAGGACGGAGACGGCCATGGACACCGCGGTGCCGACCACGGTGATCCCGAGGCTCACCCCCAGCGCGGTGATGATCGTCGAGTCGCTGAGCATCTGGCGGTACGTCTCGGTGGTCAGGCCGTCCGGCCAGATCACCAGGCCGCCGGCCCGGTTGATGGCGCCGGGGGTGGAGAAGCTGGTCAGGACGATGATGTAGAGCGGGACCAGGATGACGGCGAGCATCCCGCCGAGGGTCAGGCCCTTGGCGGCCTGGCCGACGGCGGTGGGCGGCTCGTCCCAGGGCGGGCGGGCGGAGCGGGCCCGGCGGCGGGCCGCTGCTGTGGCGGCGCGGCGCTTCTCGCCCCGCGTTCCCATGGTGAGTACGTTCGTCATCTGCGGTACAGCCCGTCCTCGCCGAAGGCGTGCGCCAGCTTGTTGGCACCCCAGATGAGCAGCAGCGAGACCACGCTCTTGAAGAGCCCGGCCGCCGCGCCGTAGCTGTAGCCGCCGGTGGCGATGCCGTAGTAGAAGGAGAAGGTGTCCAGGACGTCCGCGGCCTCGTGGCCGACGGCGTCGCGTTGGACCAGGAACTGTTCGAAGCCGACGGACAGGGCGTTGCCCAGCCGCAGCACCAGCATCAGCACGATCACCCCGCGCAGGCCCGGCAGCGTGATGTGCCACATCCGCCGCAGCCGTCCGGCGCCGTCGGCGGCCGCGGCCTCGTACAGCTCGCTGTTGATCGCGCTCAGTGCGGCGAGGAAGACGATGATCCCCCAGCCCGCCTCCTTCCAGATCGCCTGCGACGTGACCAGCAGCGCGAAGGTGTGCGGGTTGGTCATGATGTCCCAGGTGCCGATGTCGTGCTGGCGCAGGAACTGGTTGAGCACGCCGGCGCCGCCGAGCATCTGCTGGAAGATCGTGACCGCCAGCACCCAGGAGAAGAAGTGCGGCAGGTAGACCACGGACTGGAAGAAGTTGCGGATCCGCTCGCTGACCACCGAGTTGAGCAGCAGGGCCAGGGCGATGGGGATCGGGAAGAACAGGACCAGCTGGACGAAGCTGAGGTAGAGGGTGTTCTTCATCGAGGCCCAGAACGCCGGGTCGCCGAACAGCTGCTGGAACTGGTCGAAGCCGACCCATTCGCTGTGCCAGACCCCGACCAGCGGGTCGTACTCCTGGAAGGCGGTGACGATGCCGAACAGCGGCACGTAGTTGAACACCAGGAGCAGGACGACCGCGGGGACCGTCATCAGCAGGAGGGACTTGTCGCGCCGCAGCCTGGTCCGCCAGGTGAGCCGCGCCGGCCCGGCCGGGCGCTTCGGGGCCGCGGTGCTCACTGGCCGGTGCCGTACTTGTTGAGGACGTTGTCGGTCATCCACTGCTTGAGCCGCTCACCGGGGCCGGATCGCCAGCTGGCGATGGCGTCCTGCACGTCGGAGACCTTCTTCTTGCCGTGGTAGCAGTCCTTGATGGTGTCGTTGACGTTCTGCGCGGCATCGGCCGAGGCGATGGCCTGGGGCATGCTGAGGTTCATGCCCCAGAACGGAGGCTTGGTGAGGTACTTGACGTTGGCGGCCGACCAGCCTGCGTAGTCCCTGGTGACCTGCTCGCCGCCCGGGTTGCTGATCACGGATCCGGAGGCGGCCAGGAACGAGTAGGTCGTCACCTGGACGTCCTTCTTCCCCTCCTCCGTGAAGGTCGGCGCCCCGTTGACACGGGTGTGGTGGACGCCCTCGACACCGTAGTTGACCATGGTGTACTCGGCGGTGCCGTAGGGGGCGGCGAGGTAGTTCGCGACGGCGAGGAGTTCCTCGATCTGAGCCGGTTTCAGGCCGGCGTTCAGATAGCTGATCATGCTGGCGGCGGCGCCCATGTAGATCACCGGCGTGCCCTTGCCGTCGGCGGTGATGGCGTTGAACGCGCCGCGCCGGTAGTTCGGATCCGCGGCGGCGCCGGACTGCTGGTCGGACAGGTTCCAGGCGCCCAGTCCGCCGCCGCCGATGAGCGTCTTCCCGCTGTAGAAGCGGGTGCTCCCGTTGGAGACGTCGCCGGCGAGGGCATCCGGGTGCATGTAGCCCGAGGTGGCCAAGCGGTTGTGCCAGTCGAGGGCCTCCAGGAACTCCTGGGTCTCGAACGGGTGGACCAGCTTGCCGTTGTCGACCCTCCACTTCATGGGGACGTTCCAGGCGAACTGGAGGTAGGTCCACACGTCGTCGAAGGCCCACACGCCCCGTTTGGCGTCGGTCAGTTCCTTGCCGAGGTTCATCAGGTCGTCGGCGGACTTGATCTGGTCGGCGGTGATGCCCCGGGCCTCGAGGATGTCCCGGCGGTAGAAGGTGGCGCCGGGGATGCCGAAGCCGGTGGAGAAGCAGGGGATCCCGTAGAGCTTGTCGCCCCAGACGCCGTGCTGCCAGGCACCGGTGGGCAGCGCGGCCAGGTTGGGGTACTTCTTGATGTTGTCGCCGGAGAGGTACGGGGTCAGGTCCGCGAGCTGGGTGCCGACCAGCCCGCCGGTGTTGAAGTTGGAGTTCAGCCAGGACGGCAGGTTGATCCAGTCCGGCAGCTTCTTGGCGGCGGTCATCGTCGGGATGATCGTGTTGTAGTTGATGCCGTCCGTCGGCTTGACGGTCAGCTCGACCCCGAGCGCCTTGTTCATCGCCTGGTAGAAGGAGTTGCCGACCGGCGGGGCCGTGCCCCACAGCGGGGTGATCGCCGTGTAGCTGCCGCCCTTGCCCGGAACGCCGGAGACGCTGGTGGGAGGGGAAGCCGGGTAGGAGAGGTAGGCCGGGTCGGTCGCGGCGTCGCCGGCGCCCTGCACGGAGGCGATGTCCGGCTTGACCGCGTTGGCGTTGGGTACGTAGGCCGGGAGGGCGGCCTTGAGGCCTTCCTTGGTGTTCGCCGCGGCCTTCTTGTCCGAGCCGCCGCCGCAGGCGGACAGCAGGGGTGCCATCGCGGCGGCTCCCGCGACCGTGGCGGCGGTGGTCAGAAAGCTCCTGCGATTCAATCCGGATCTCATGGTGGCGTGGCCCCTCTCCGTCGAAGCGCTTGAATGTTTCGGCGAGACTAACGACGCGTTACCGGTTGAGCAAGAGGCTGAACAAAACCAAAATCCTTTGGTTCCTGGGTAGTTGACAGGCCAGTTGGGTCGTGTCAGCGTCGAGGCGCTTCGACTTGACCACTGAGCCCAGCTGCCCGAGGGGTATTCCACGTGAGTTCCGTGCCGGCGTCCGCAGCCGATCTGCCCGCTTTCCGCAATCCCACGCTCGCCCCGCGCAAGCGTGTCGACGACCTGCTCCAGCGGCTCACGCTCGACGAACGGCTCGCGATGCTGCACCAGTACGCGCCGGCCGTGCCGCGTCTGGGTCTCGGCCCGTTCCGTACCGGCAGCGAGGGCTTGCACGGAGTCTCCTGGCTCGGCGTGGCCACGGTCTTCCCGCAGGCCGTCGGCCTCGGCGCCAGCTGGGACGAGGATCTGGTGCGCGGAGTCGCCGAGGCGGTCTCGACCGAGCTGCGGGCCTTCCACTACCACCGCCCGACGGCGGTCGGCGGCTCCGAGCGCGGGCCCAACTCCCTGCAGGCCTGGGCCCCCGTGCTCAACCTGCTGCGCGATCCGCGCTGGGGGCGCAACGAGGAGGGCTACTCCGAGGACCCGGTGCACACCGCGAAGGTCGGCGAGGCGTTCTGCCGAGGACTCTCCGGCGACCACCCGGACTACCTGCGGACCGCGCCCGTGCTCAAGCACTTCCTCGCGTACAACAACGAGGACGACCGCTGCACCACCTCCTCCGGAGTGCGCCCGCGCGTCCTCCAGGAGTACGACCTCGCCGCCTTCCGCCCCGTCGTCGCCTCCGGCGCCGCGACCGGCGCGATGGCCGCCTACAACCTGGTCAACGGCCGTCCCTGCCACGTCAGTCCGCTGATCGAGGTGGAGCTGCGCCGCTGGGCCCGGCAGACGGGCCACGAGCTGTTCGTGGTCAGCGACGCCGAGGCCCCCTCCAACCTGGTCGACCCGGAGCACTACTTCGACGACCATGCCGAGTCCCACGCGGCCGCGCTCAAGGCCGGCATCGACAACTTCACCGACCACGGGGAGGACAGCGCCACCGTGATCGGCCGCCTGCGCGAGGCGCTGGAGCGCGGCCTGATCGAGGAGGCCGACGTCGACCGCGCCGTCCGCCGGCAGCTCGAAGTGCGCCTGAGGCTCGGCGAGTTCGACCCCGACCTGGACCCGTACACGGGCATCGGCCCCGAGGTGATCGACAGCCCCGAGCACCGCGCCCTGGCCCGGAGGGCGGCCGCCGAGTCGACCGTCCTGCTCAAGAACGACGGCCTGCTGCCGATCGACCCGGCCCGCGCACCCAGGATCGCCGTCATCGGCCCGCTCGCCGACACCCTCTTCGAGGACTGGTACAGCGGCACTCTGCCGTACCAGGTGGGCATCGCCACCGGACTGGCCGCGGCCCTCGGCGCCCACGGCGGCGAGGCCGTCGTGGTGGATGGCTCGGACCGCATCACCCTCCGCTCGCGCACCACCGGTGAACTGCTCGGAAAGTCCGCCTTCGACGTGACCGACTGGGGTGGGGGCGCCACCACCCTGCGCGCCGCCGACACCGGCCGGTTCCTGTCCCTCCAGGACGACGACGGCCTGGCGGCCGGTCAGGACGTGATCAAGAGCTGGTTCGTCAAGGAGACCTTCCGGATCGAACCGGACGGCCCCGACACGGTGCTGCTGCGATCGGTCTTCACCGGGCGCTACGCCGCCGTGGACCCGACCGACGGCCGGGTGAGCGTCACAGCCGAGAGCGCGGAGGACGCCGAGCGCTGGCAGCGCGAGCTGGTGCGCGACGGCATCGCCGAGGCCCGGGCGGCCGCCGCGAACGCGGATGTCGCCGTGGTCGTCCTCGGCAACCACCCGCTGATCAACGGCCGGGAGACCGAGGACCGCGCCGACATCGACCTGCCCGAGGGGCAGGAGGAACTGCTGCGCGCCGTCGCCGAAGCCCGCCCGGACACCGCCCTGGTCGTGATGAGCAGCTACCCGTACGCCCTCGACTGGGCCGACGAACACCTGCCCGCCGTGGTGTGGACGTCCCACGGCGGGCAGGAAACAGGACACGCGCTGGCCGCGGTGCTGCTCGGCGAGGCCGAGCCCGCCGGCCGCCTGCCGCAGACCTGGTACCGGGGCGACGACCCGCTGCCCGCCCCGCTCGACTACGACATCATCAAGGCCGGCTGGACCTACCAGTACCACCGCTCCGCCCCGCTCTACCCCTTCGGCCACGGGCTGTCCTACACCGACTTCGCCTACCGCGGCCTGCGCCTGTCGCAGCAGTCGATCGGCCAGGACGGCTCGGTCGACGTGACCGTGACCCTGGACAACCGCGGACCGCGCTCCGGCAGCGAGGTGGTCCAGGTCTACGTCCGTGCCCTCGAAGCCCGCTACGAGGCGCCCAGGCTGCGCCTGGCCGACTTCCGCAAGGTCCGCCTGGAGCCGGGTGGCAGCGATGAGGTGACGTTCCGCCTGTCGGCCGAGCAGTTCGCCCACTGGTCCGTGGCCGCCGGGGCCTTCACCGTCGACCCCGGCGGCTACGAGGTGGTCGTCGCCCGCAGCGCCGACCACCCGGTCCTCACCGCGCCGCTGACCGTGCTCGGTCCGGGCGCCGCGCCCCGGTCGGGAGTCGACCGCCGACTCCTGGCCGTCGACTTCGACGACTACGAGGACGCCACCATCGTCGACGCCACGCGCGCCGATGGCGACGCCGTCACGCCCACCGACCCGGCCCACCCGGCGACGCTGCTGTTCCGCGACGTCGACCTCGCCGGCGCTCGCTCGATCGAGGTCGAGACCTCCCGCGAGCAGGCGGGGGAGATCCCGGCCCGGTTCGAACTCCGGGCAGGCGGGCGGTTGCTGGCCGAGCTCGACGTGCCGGTGACCGGCGACCGCTACGCCTGGACGAGCACCACCGCCGAGCTCGCCGCCCCGCTCGACGGCGTGCACGACCTGACCCTGACCCTGCACGGCGACGTCCGGCTGACGGCCTTCCGCTTCGGCCCGGCCGACTGAGGACCGCAGCCCCACAGGCCGGCGGCCCGTCCTGAGGGGAAGACGGGCCGCCACCCGTTTCAGCCCGGCTCATCCCTCGGGCGGTCCCGCTCGCCACACGGGCGCCGCGCCCCGCTGTCACCTGCCGTCCGGAGGCGGCCCGCCATGTCACTGCTCACACCCCACCACCTGACCTCGAACTCGCAGCACCCGGAGGGATCCCCCATGCCCGTCACCGACTTCGGCGTCGAGGAGTTCGCCGCCTACCGTCCCGAGTCGACCGTTCCGGAGGACTTCGACGAGTTCTGGCAGCGGACTCTTGCCGAGGCCCGTTCGCACGGCGGGGCGGTCAAGGCCGAACGCGTCACCGCGCGGTACGGGCTGCGCACGGTCGAGGTCGAGGACGTGCGCTTCCCGGGCTGGAACGGGGAGCCGGTGGCCGCCTGGCTGCTGCGTCCGCGGGGTGTGGACGGGCCGCTGCCCGTCGTGGTCGGCTACCAGGGGTACAGCGGGGGGCGCGGGGTGCCCACCGAGCATCTGCTGTGGTCCGCGGCCGGGTACGCCCAGCTCGTCGTCGACAGCCGAGGGCAGGGCCACGACACTCCGGACCAGGGCGTGGGCGAGGGCACCCAGTGGGTCGGGGGCTTCATGACCCGGGGCATCGAGTCCCCGGAGAACCACTACTACCGGCGGTTGATGACCGACTGTGTGCGTGCGGTGGACGCCGTCGCGCAGTTGCCCGGTCTCGACGCGGATCGGATCGTCGTGGCGGGTGGCAGCCAGGGTGGTGGGCTGTCCCTTGCGGTGGCCGGGCTCAGCGGGGACCGGGTGGCGGCGGTGATGGCCGACGTGCCGTTCCTGTGCGACTACCTCGAGGGCGCGCGGACCTCTCTGGACGGTCCGTACCAGGAGCTCGTCAGCTATCTGCGCTGGCACAGTCGGGAGCGCGTGGAGCCGACGTTCGCGACCCTCGCGTACTTCGACGGCGTCCACTTCGCCCGGCGGGCCACCGCTCCGGCTCTGTTCAGTGTCGGTCTGATGGACCCGGTCTGCCCGCCGCGGACGGTCTATGCCGCGTTCAACCACTACGCGGGCGAGGACCGGACGATGACGGTGTGGCCGTTCGCCGACCACGCCGGCGGCTGTGGCTCGAACCCGCCGGTCCAGCTGGCCTGGCTGCGCGAGCGCGGGCTGGCGCCGACGTGGTGACCGCACCACCGCGACCCGTTCCCGGCTCGCCGAGAGGCCTCAGGAGGGTCAGCCGCACGATCGGCCCCGACATCGGCCGTGGGCAGCGTTTCGGCTCGGTCCGCGTCGGTGTCCTGCACGTCCACCCGGCCGGCACCCGGGAAGCCGAACTGCCCTACCAGGCCTGACACCCGGCCTGACACCCGGTCACCCCAGGACGACCGACCCCAAGGACACGGGGCCCCGCACGCCACCGCACGGGCGTGCGGGGCCCCGTCCCCATTTCCGGCCCGGCCACCCCGGACCCCACCCCGCACGGAAGCCGTCGTCGGAGGCGAGCTTCTCAGGGGATTGTGTGCGTTAACAACCAGACGTCTTGACGGTGCCGGGGCGTCTGGCCATAGTGATGGGCGATGCAGCCCGGCCAGGAACTTTCTCGACGGCCTGGTTCACCTTTTTCACGGCCACTGTTGTTAGCGCTAACAGTATTGGACGCCTTCTTCCTTCCCCCACCCGCGAAGGAGTTCGTTCATGACCACCCGAACACGGCTGAGCCGCGCCCGGCGGGCGTCGGGGGTGGTCGGAACGCCGGTGACTTCCGGCAGTTCCGCCGCCGACGCCACCTTCTGGGCCCAGCACGGGAACAGCGGCGCCGGCCACTCCCTGAAGTCCTTCGACGTCCCGGAGAGGGACGTCCGCCACCACCGCTTCGTCGGCTACGTCGCGAGCAACGGCGGCATCGACCCCTGGGACAGCCCTTCGCCATGGGCCCAGGGCACCAGCCGGCTCGCCGCCACTCCCTGGAGCTGACCAGCAGCCCCCATGCCGGGTCCGGCGCCCCAAAGGGCAGCAGCCGCACCGGACCCGCAGACGTCGGCGCAACCCGGGCCGTCCGCACGGCCGGACACCGGGAGGTTCGTCGGCGCCCGCCCACCCCCACCCCACCCAGTGAAGGATCTCCTCATGATCAAACCGTGGATGAACCGCCTCCGACACGCGTTCCTCGCGGCCGGTACCACCGCCGCGCTCGCGGCCGGCCTGCTCACCGCCACGGCCACCCCCTCGCAGGCCGCCACCCAGGGGCCGTGCGACATCTACGCCGCCGGCAGCACCCCGTGCGTCGCCGCGCACAGCACCACCCGGGCCCTGTACGGGACGTACAACGGCCCGCTGTACCAGGTCAGGCGCGCCTCCGACAACGCGACCAGGGACATCGGGCTGCTGAGCGCCGGCGGCTACGCCGACGCCGCCGCGCAGGACTCCTTCTGCGCCGGCACCAGTTGCGTCATCACCGTCCTCTACGACCAGTCCGGCAAGGGCAATCACCTCACCCAGGCGCCCGCCGGCGGGGCGGCCGGCGGGCCGGACAACCTCGCCAACGCCGTCGAAGCGCCGGTCACCGTCGCCGGCCACAAGGCGTACGGCGTCTACGTGGCCCCCGGGACGGGCTACCGCAACAACAACACCAACGGCATCGCCACCGGCGACCAGCCCGAGGGCATGTACGCCATCTTCGACGGCACCCACTTCAACGGCGGCTGCTGCTTCGACTACGGCAACGCCGAGACCAACAACCTGGACACCGGCAACGGCCACATGGAGGCCCTCTACTTCGGCAACAGCAAGAGCTGGGGCTCGGGCAGCGGCAACGGCCCGTGGGTCATGGCCGACCAGGAGAACGGCCTGTTCTCGGGGGTCAACCCCGGCTTCAACGCCAATGACCCCAGCGTCGACAACCGGTTCCTGACCGCCATGCTCAAGGGCGGCCCGAACCAGTGGGCCCTGCGCGGCGGCGACGCCCAGTCGGGCGGTCTGTCCACCTACTACAACGGTGCACGCCCCAACGCCACCGGCTACAACCCGATGCACAAGGAAGGCGCGATCATCCTCGGCATCGGCGGTGACAACAGCAAGTGGGCCCAAGGCACCTTCTACGAAGGGGTCATGACCCAGGGCTACCCGTCGGACGCCACCGAGAACGCGGTCCAGGCCAACATCACCGCCGCCGGCTACAACAGCGGTTCGACCAGCAGCGGCACGCTGACCCCCGGCTCCCGGATCTCCCTGCAGGCCACCACCGCGCCCTGCTGCACCTCCCACTACCTCCGCCACGACGACACCGACAACAAGGTCGTCATCTCCAGCACCGGCTCCGCCAGTTCGGCCACCGACAAGGCCGACGCCACCTGGATCGTCCGCGCGGGCCTGGCCGACTCCTCCTGCCTGTCCTTCGAGTCCGCCAACAGCCCCGGGCAGTTCCTGCACCACTACAACTACGAGCTCTACCTGGACGTCGACAGCGGCGTCGGCTCCTTCGCGCAGGACGCCACCTTCTGCCCCACCAGCGGCAACAGCGGGGTCGGCACCTCCTTCCAGTCCGTCAACTTCCCGACGAAGTACCTCCGCCACTACAACTACACCGTCTACATCGCCGACAACGGCGGCTCCAACAGCTGGGACAGCTCCACCAGTTGGGCCGCCGACACCAGCTGGCTGGTCGCCCAGCCCTGGGGCTGAGCCGCCGGGGCACCGGCCGTCGTCCGCGGTGCGATGCAGCGGGCGGGGCATGGTGTCGATGGTCCTGACAGGTGCCGAGCCCAGGGGCGGTCCCGCCCCTGGGCTCGGCACCGCCATTGTGGCGGCCGTGGTCTGCGCGCCCGGGGCCAGGGCCGGCGGAGCCGTCGGGAGGCCGCCCGCCAGGTCGGCGTGGGCTTGCCACGCCGACCGCCTCAGCGCCCCGGGTGATCATCCGACCGCTACCGGCAAGGGTTCCGGTCGTGTGCAGATGAGCTGCCGTGACCTGCCCTGATCGAGTCCGAGGCGTGTCCCGTGGCTCCGGTTCCGAACGGCGGGGAGCGTGTGGTCCGGACGCCAACTGGCCGACGCGGCTGCGGGACTGAGCGCACGTCCGGTTGCCGGTCCGCCCCGGTCAAGATTGGGTAACACGGCGCGGAGGCCTTGCCGGGGTCAATTGTGAGCGTTAACAATCGGTCCCGAGCGAAACGGCGACGATACCTCGCGTTCACACAGCCGGTGCCGTTCGCGCGATCGACGATCCCGAGAGGAAGTCCCCACATGTCCAAGAGAGTTGCGGCGGTCCTGGTCGCCGGTGCGATGGTCACCGTCCTCACCGCGTGCGGTTCCGGCGGCGGGGGCTCCGCCGGGAAGAGCTCCGGCGGCAAGCTCGTGGTGGGCTTCTCGCAGGTGGGTGCGGAGAGCGGCTGGCGCACCGCGAACACCAAGTCGATCCAGGATGCGGCGAAGAAGGCCGGTATCGAGCTGAAGTTCTCCGACGCGCAGCAGAAGCAGGAGAACCAGATCAAGGCGATCCGCTCGTTCATCCAGCAGAAGGTCGACGTGATCGCCTTCTCGCCGGTGGTGGAGTCGGGCTGGGACACCGTCCTCAAGGAGGCCAAGGACGCGCACATCCCGGTCATCCTGACCGACCGCGCGGTGGACTCCAAGGACGAGTCGCTGTACGCCTCCTTCCTGGGGTCGGACTTCGTCGAGGAGGGCAAGAAGGCCGGCGACTGGCTGGTCAAGGAGTACGCGTCCGCCGGCGGTGACGTGAACATCGTCCAGCTGGAGGGCACCACCGGCTCCGCGCCCGCCAACGACCGCAAGGCCGGCTTCGCGGACGCCACCAAGGGCGACCCGAAGTTCAAGGTGGTCGCCTCGCAGACCGGCGACTTCACCCGCGCCAAGGGCAAGGAGGTCATGCAGGCCTTCCTGAAGGCCCAGCCGAAGATCGACGTGCTGTACGCCCACAACGACGACATGGCGCTCGGTGCGATCCAGGCGATCGAGGAGGCCGGCAAGAAGCCGGGCACCGACATCAAGATCGTCTCCGTGGACGGCGTCAAGGACGCCTTCACCGCGATGAGCCAGGGCAAGATCAACTACGACGTCGAGTGCAACCCGCTGCTCGGCGACCAGCTGATGGACCTGGTGAAGAAGGTCAAGGCGGGCGAGCAGGTGCCGCGTCGGATCAAGACCGAGGAGGGCACCTTCACCCCCGAGCAGGCCGCCGCGGCCCTGCCCACCCGCCAGTACTGACCGGCCCGGCCGGGCCGGGGAGCGATCGGCGGATCGCTCCCCGGCGGGCCGGACCGCACGAGGAGAGGAGTACCGGGGTGCGTCAGCAACCGGTCCTGGAAATGCGGGGTATCCGCAAGGAGTTCCCCGGGGTGGTGGCGCTGGACGGGGTCGACTTCCGGCTCTTCCCCGGTGAGGTGCACGCCCTGATGGGGGAGAACGGCGCCGGGAAGTCCACGCTGATCAAGGTGCTCACCGGTGTCCACCCGTCGGACGGCGGCGAGGTGGTGCTGGCCGGCGAGCAGGTGTGGATCGCCGGGCCGCTGCAGGCCCAGCAGGCCGGCATCAGCACGGTCTACCAGGAGGTGAACCTCTGCCCGAACCTGTCGGTCGCGGAGAACATCTTCATCGGGCGCGAGCCCCGCCGGTTCGGCCTGATCGACTGGGCGGCGATGCGCCGCCGGGCCGCCGAACTGGTCCGCGAACTCGACCTGGACATCGACGTCAGCGCGCCGCTGAACAGCTACTCCATCGCCGTCCAGCAACTGGTGGCGATCGTCCGCGCGGTCGGCGTCTCGGCCAAGGTGCTGATCCTGGACGAGCCGACCTCCAGCCTGGACCGCGACGAGGTGAACCAGCTCTTCGCCGTCATCCGGAGGCTGCGGGACCAGGGCGTGGCCGTCCTGTTCGTCTCGCACTTCCTCGACCAGATCTACGAGATCTGCGACCGGATGACGGTGTTGCGCAACGGCCGGCTGGAGGGCGAGTACCTGACCAGCGAGCTCAACCAGGTCGAACTCGTCTCCCGGATGATCGGCGCCGAGCTCGCCGGACTCGACCAACTCGCGGGCGGCCAGCGGGGCGAGCGCTCCGGCCCGGTCCCCGGCCCGGCTTTCCTGCAGGCCGAGGGCCTGGCCCGGAAGGGTGCCGTGGAGCCGTACGACCTCACCATCCGACCCGGCGAAGTGATCGGCCTCGCGGGCCTGTTGGGGTCCGGCCGGACCGAGGCGGCCCGGCTGCTGTTCGGCGCCGACCACAAGGACCGCGGCACCGTGCGGATCAACGGCGCCGAGGCCGACCTGCGCAACCCGCGTGACGCGATCGCCCACGGCATCGCGTTCTGCTCGGAGAACCGCAAGACCGAGGGCCTGGTCGGCGAGCTGACCGTCCGCGAGAACATCGTGCTGGCGCTGCAGGCCGCCCGCGGCTGGACGCGCCCGCTGTCGCGCACCGCGCAGGAGCAGTTCGCGCTGCGCTGGATCCGCGCCCTGGACATCCGCCCCGGCAACCCCGAGGCGCTGGTGCGCAACCTCAGTGGCGGCAACCAGCAGAAGGTGCTGCTCGCCCGCTGGCTGATCACCGACCCCAAGCTGCTGATCCTGGACGAGCCCACCCGCGGTATCGACATCGGGGCCAAGGCCGAGATCCAGAAGCTGGTCGCGGACCTCGCCGAGAAGGGCATGGCGGTGCTGTTCATCTCCGCCGAACTGGAGGAGGTGCTGCGGCTCAGCCACCGGGTCGGCGTGCTGCGCGACCACCGGATGGTCGCCCAGCTCGACAACGACGGCGAGCTCACCCCGGAGCGCGTCCTGGCCACCATCGCGAGCGGAGCGGAAGAATGACCACGGCACCGACGACCCCGTGGGCCAGGGCGGTGACCCGGTCCAGGCTGTTCTGGCCGGCCGTGGTGCTGGCCGTGCTGCTGCTCGCCAACCTCGCCTTCACCCCGGACTTCTTCGCCGTTCACCTCAAGGACGGTCACCTGTACGGAAGTACGGTCGACATCCTGCACTTCGGCGCCCCGCTGATCCTGGTGTCGCTCGGCATGACCCTGGTGATCGCCACCGGCGGCATCGACCTCTCGGTCGGCTCCACCGTCGCCATCGCCGGTGCGCTGGCCTGCCGGCACATCAGCGAGGCCGCCGACCCGGCGAGCCTCGGCACCGTGTTCGGCGCGGTGGGCATCGCACTCGGCACGGCGGTGCTGCTGGGCGTCGTGAACGGGGTGCTGGTGGCCCGGGTCGGCGTGCAGCCGATCATCGCCACCCTGATCCTGATGGTCGCCGGGCGCGGCCTGGCCCAGCTGATCACCGACGGCCAGATCATCACGGTCACCAGCGAGCCGTACAAGCTGATCGGCGGCGGCTACTGGCTGACCATGCCGTTCGCGATCCTGCTCAGCGCCGTGGTGGTGCTGGCCACCGTGCTGCTGACCCGCTCCACCGCGCTCGGACTGCTGCTGGAGTCCGTCGGCGGCAACCCGGTGGCCAGCCGGCTGGTCGGCATCCGGGCGATGCGCCTGGTCGCCCTGGTCTACGTGTTCAGCGCGCTGTGCGCGGCACTGGCGGGCCTGATGGTGTCCTCGAACGTCTCGGCCGCCGACGGCAACAACGCCGGTCTGTGGATCGAACTCGACGCCATCCTCGCGGTGGTGATCGGCGGGACCTCGCTCAACGGCGGCCGCTTCTCGATCGGCGGCACGGTCCTCGGCGCGCTGATCATCCAGACCCTCTCCACCACCGTCTACACCATCGGCATCCCGCCGGAGACCACCCTGGTGTTCAAGGCGTTCGTCGTGATCACGGTCTGCCTGATCCAGTCGCCGAACTTCCGGGCCAAGGTCGCCAAGCGCGGCGCCGGACGTCGGAGCGGAGCGCGCACCAATCCTGTCACCACCACCAACCGGGAGGTCGGCGCGTGAACGCCAACGCCCTGCTGACCAGAGTGCGCGGACAGGTCCCGCTGCTGGTCACCTCCGTCCTGCTGGTGTCGATGTTCACCGTCGGGTCGGCGCAGTACGACGGCTTCTTCTCCGGCCAGGTCGTGCTCAACCTCCTGATCGACAACGCCTTCCTGCTGGTCGTCGCGGTCGGCATGACCTTCGTCGTGCTGACCGGCGGCATCGACCTGTCGGTCGGCGCGGTGGTGGCGCTTTCCACCATGGTCTCCGCCTGGCTGGTCGAGAAGCACGGCTGGCCGCCGCTGCTGGTGATCCCGCTGGTCCTCCTGATGGGCGCCGCCGCCGGCTGGCTGATGGGCTGGATCATCCACGTCTTCGAGATCCAGCCGTTCATCGTCACCCTGGCCGGCATGTTCCTGGCCCGGGGCCTGTGCTACACGATCAGCGTCGAGTCGATCTCCATCACCGACCCGCAGTACACCGCCATGGCGCAGACCCGGATCCCGCTCGGCGACCTGTTCGTCTCACCGAGCGCGGTCATCGCGCTGCTGGTGGTCGCCGTCGCCTTCGTGGTCCTGCACTACACCCGGTTCGGGCGGAACGTGTACGCGCTCGGCGGCAGCGAGCAGTCCGCGCTGCTGATGGGCCTGCCGGTGCAGCGCACCAAGACGACCGTCTACGCGATCAGCGGCTTCTGCTCCGCACTCGGCGGCGTCCTGCTCACCTTCTACATGCTCTCCGGCTACGGCCTGCACGCGGTGGGCCTGGAACTCGACGCGATCGCCGCCGTGGTGATCGGCGGGACCCTGCTCACCGGCGGCTCCGGCTACCTGCTGGGCACCCTGCTCGGCGTGCTGGTGCTCGGCCTGATCCAGACCGTCATCAGCTTCCAGGGCACCCTCAGCTCCTGGTGGACCCGGATCGTCATCGGCGCCCTGCTGTTCGTCTTCATCGTCCTGCAGCGCCTGATCACCGCCCGCCGGCGGTAGTGCACCGCGTCGCCCCTGCCGAACAGGCCGCGGCAGGCGACCAGGGCGAACACCAGCAGGGCGGCG